>DASSDE010000645.1:0-4383 GCA_035697365.1 Kribbella sp.
TTCAGTACGCCGTTGTCCACCGAGTACGCGTCGCCGTGCTTGAAGAACCAGAACTTGCGCTTCTCCCGCACGCTCGCGTGGTCGTCGTCGGACACCTTGATCGTGATGTCGGAGTGGTCGGCGGCCAACTGGACCGTGCTGATCTGGTCGTCGATCTTGTGTGTGTCGTCGGAGTCCCGGTCCCCGAACTGCCAGAACGCCAACCCGGCCGCCGCTACCAGCAGGATCACGCCGAGCTGCTTGTTCTCCGCCATCGTCCGCCTCTTCTCGAGCCCACCCACGCTGTCGCACCGACAGTAGGCGCGAAGGACCGGCCCTTGGATCCGGCAGATCCCCCGAGGCGTCCCTGAGCCCCTCTCAGGGGTTCACCGACGCAGCTCACCTCGCGACACTGATGCCGCCAGGTCGTCGCCGGTGGTGCCGAAGAAGGTTCGGGCCCAGAGCGAGTCCTCGTACCAGTACGGGCCGTCCTTGCCTGGCAAGGACGCCGGCGCGGCACCGCGCTTGAGCGCCTGCCGGCACTCGTTGCACAGCGGCAGCGTCAGCGTGGTGCCGTTCGACTCGACCTTCGTCGGCCGCCCGGCCGAGCGCCCGTGCAGCGGGTTGAAAGCGCACAGTTCCGGTACGTCGGCAGCGCGCCGGCCCGCCGCGACCGCAACCGCGGCGTCGTACTCGCGGCGGCCCTTGTCGAGCAGCACCATCGCGCCGACCAGGTCGACGAGGTCCGGCGCCGAGGTGTCGAGGACCTTCGCTGCAGCCGCGTGATCGTCGAGCGCAGCCTGCTGGTGCACCAGCCCCGCGCCCTCCGTCGTCGGCAACGCGGCGAGCTGCGAGCCGAGGCTGGTGAGCTCGGCGTTGGTGTCGCGGGTCAGCTTGCGGCGCCGCTCGGCCGCAACCGTCGCGGCCACGTGCGGCGGAATCTGGAAGGTCTTCTCCCGCCGCGGCCCGGACCCCGAACCGCGGGTCCGCCCGATCACCAGCCCGAGCCCGATCAGCACGACGAGCCCGCCGATGATCGACAACGCGACGATCCAGCCGTGGCCGCCGGAGTCCGAGCCGCCGCGGTCCGGCCGGGACGCCGACGTCGGCCGTGCGGACGTTTTCGGGATCCCGGGCTGGGCGAGCAGTTCGTACATCCGGGCCAGTACCTGGGTCGGCCCGGCGTCGTACCCGGTGTCGTCGAGCGCGCGCTGACGCGACGCGTCCAGCTTGTCGTCGCTGAGCTGCGGTACGTCGCGCGCCTCGTACCACGGGAAGCGGCTGCCGCCGTCGACCACGACGAACAGGCCCGGCTTCTTGAGCGCGTCCATCACCAGCGTGAGGACGTTGCTCTCCTCGCCCTGGAACTCGTCGCTCGGCGTCAGCGGCAGGATCATCGTGTACACCGGGTACCCGAGGGCGTCGGAGCGCTTCTTGACGTCGGCGCGCAGGTTCGCCGGTAGAGCGATCGCGTAGGCCGGGTCGATGTACAGCGGGTCCTTGGTCAGCGCGGTGGCGATCTCGCGGGCCCGTTCGGCCGGAGTCCGCGTCGTACCGGCCTGCGCCGGTGCCGCGACCAGCAGCGTCAGTGCCGCGGCCAGGCACGTCAGGAGAATCCGGACCTTCACGCGCGTTCCTTCCGTCGTCGTGGGGTGGCGATCGCCGCCACGATCAGTACGATCCCGCCGAGAACACCGCCGCCGATCAGGCCGAGGACACTACCGCCGAGGCCGTTCCCGATCGCGCTCCCGACGGTGAACTTCTCCTTCGGGTACTCGCGCTCCGGGCCGGGCGGCGGCGTCGGCGTCGTCCGCGCGGGCTCGGGCGTGCTGTACTTCGTCTGCTCGACGCCGTCGAGGTACTCCGCGAGTTGCTTGCTGACCGGCTCCTTGCCGGTCCCGAACGTCCAGCTCGGCGCGTAGACGGCGAGCTGGTTCGCGACACCGTACGTCCGGTCGCCGTCCGTCACGACGTACACGCCGGGCTTGCCGTTCGCGGCAGCCATCCGGCCGGCCAGCAACTCGGGGTCGCCCTGCTCCGGGAACCACTCACCGGTCGGTACGACCGCGACGAAGACCGGGATCTTCTGGCCGGAGATCACCTGCAGCGTCTCGGAGCGATCGACGACTGTACTGAAGTCGGGGTCGACGTACAGCGGCTCGTGCGCCCAGGCGGCGACCGCACCGGTGATCCGCGTGTCCGTCGGTGTGGCTGCGTGCGCCGTCCCGGTCAGGAGGAAGATGGTTGCTGCGAGCAACAGCAGGAGCCGTCTCATCGCACCTCGTCCTTCCGGTTCGCGATCCGCTCGGGGAGGTCGTCGGACAGCGCGCCGAAACCGGTCGCGACCATCGGGTTGTCCTCCGGGTCGAGGGTCCAGTACGGCACCTGCTTGCGGTCGTGACCGAGCACTCCGGCCCTGGACGAGACCCGCAGGCCGCGCGGCGTCTTTCCGCGCCGTACGACGCTCGCGCACTGCTGGCAGGCCGGTACCTCGACATCGTCCGCCCAGTCGACCGTCGCCGTACCCGGATTGTGTGTCGGGTCGAAGAAGCACGGCGGCTGTACGGCCGCGCCGGACGCGACCCGCTCGGCCTGCCGGGCGAGTACGAGGGCGCCGGCCGCGGCGAGCAGGTCCTCCGGCTGGTCCGAGCGCAGCGCCCGCGCCGCATCCAGCCGGCGGTACGCGTCGTCGCGCTGGTCCAGTTGCTCCGTCGTCCGGTTGCGCCGCTTGTCGAGCCGCGCGACGGCCCGCTCGGCGGCCTTGATCTTGGCGTCGGCCTTGAGTTGCACGTCCCAGACGTCGATCGGCGGGGCGTCCTTGGCCGGCCGCTTCGTGCGCTTGGGGCCCCGCCGCCGGTGGCGCAGCCCGATCAGCAGCGTCAGGACGAGCCCGAGGAAGCCGCCGATGCCCATGCCGATGTACGCCGACCGGTCCTTCTTGTCGGTCACCGACAGACCGTGGTCCCTGGGCTTGTCGGGCGGCTCGAGGTCGCCGGGCGGGACCGGCGGCAGCGCACGGCCGTCGAATGCGGTCGAGGCCTGCTGGATCGTCCGGACGATCGTCGGTGCCGGACGATCCGTGACAATGTCGAGGCGCTGCTTGTCGTCGCCCCGGACACTGGCCAGGTCGCGGCCGCGCAGACCGCCCTGGCGGTAGAGCTCCCCGGTCGCCGACCAGTAGTTGTCGCTGGCAACCGCGAGGACGTACAGCCCCTGCTCGCCGATCCGGGCGTGCAGCAGCGTCGGCATGTTGTAGGTGTTCTTCGCCAGGTACGGCGTCCGCGGCACGATCGCGACGTACACCGGGATGCCCGCGGTGCGCATCGCGGCGCGGATCCGGTTCAGCTCGGTCGCCGGGATCGCCAGCCGCGGGTCGACCGACAGGTGATCGGTCCGCCAGGCGGTGGCGATCCGGTCGGGCAACTCGGGCGTGTCCGCCCGCGCCGGCAGGGCGGGAAGGAACGCGAGGGCCGCGAGCAGGGCGATGAGAAGTCGGAGGCGCATCGCGGACAGCGTACGACGACCGGGTCTCGACACATTCACACCGACGCAGGCCCCCGCCGTCCGGTTCCGCTGGGAAGTAGACGCGACCCTGGCCTGGACAGGGGAGACCAAGCCAGGGTCACGGTGTTTCAGGGCAGAAACGTTGCTACACCAACGCGCTCCGCAACAGGGCAGATCGCGGGGCAACCCGGGGCAGATCGGGCAAATCATGCCCCGAGGCTCTCGGCCCGGAGGGGTCACACTCTCAGAACGCGGACTCCGGGAGGTCCATCACGTCGAGGTCGGTGAGCTCGGCCTTGACCCGCTCGGCGCGGACCGACGGCATCGTGCTCCGGACGAACCACTGGGCCGCTGCGACCTTGCCTGTATAGAAGTCCTGGTCCGCCGCGGACAGCTCGCCGCCTAGCTTCTCCAGCGCGATTTCCGCCTGCCGGAGCATCAGCCACGAGCAGACCACGTCGCCGAGGACGAACAGCAGCCGGGAAGTGTTCAGGCCGACCTTGTAGACGTTCCGCGGGTCACCGTTCTCGGCCTGCGGGTTGCTGGCCATCAGGGCCTGCCCCATGATGCCCAGGATCTTCTGCGTGTCCTCCAGGCCCTTGGCGAGCAGTCCGCGCTCCTCCTTGAGCCGGCCGTTCCCGGCCTCGGAGGCGACGAACGCCTGGACCTGCTCAGCCAGGTGGCCGAGCGCCTTGCCCTGGTCCTTGATGATCTTGCGGAAGAACAGGTCCTGGCCCTGGATCGCCGTGGTGCCCTCGTAGAGGGTGTCGATCTTCGCGTCCCGGACGTACTGCTCGATCGGGTAGTCCTGCAGGAAGCCGGAGCCGCCGAACGTCTGCAGCGACTCGGTGCCGAGCAGCGTCCAGGACTTCTCCGAGCCGTAGCCCTTCACCAGCGGCA
>DASSDE010000646.1:0-7190 GCA_035697365.1 Kribbella sp.
GTGCTGGCCGCGGCCGTCGAGTACGTGAACCGGCTGACGCCCGGCTACTCCGGCGGCACGCCGTACGAAGCGCCCGCCGACGAACCGGCGGCGGTCACCGCCGCGGTAGCCGACGCGCTGACCGCCATCGGCTACCCACCACAGTCGCTGCCGCCGGTCGACGACTCCCGGCGGCTGGTCCGGCTCGCGCAACGCATGCGGATCGTCTTCGAAGCCGCCAACGCCGGAGACCTGGACGCGGCCGCCACCGAGATCAACGCATTGCTGCTCGGCACGAACGCCCGACCGCAGCTCGATCGCGGCAAGGACCGTCCGTGGAGCCTGCACTTCCACGGCCCCGACGAACAACTGGCGAACGGTTGGGCCGCCGGCTGCGCCGCAGGTCTGGCCCTGGCGGTAGGTAGCGACCTGGCCGGCCGCCTAGGCGTCTGCGCCGCCCCCCACTGCGACCGCGTCTTCGTGGACACCTCGAAGAACGGCCAGCGCCGCTTCCACTCCCCCCAATGCCAGAGCCGAGTAAAAGCCGCCGCCCACCGAGCCCGCCGGCAACAGACCTGATCCGCTAGCGGGATGTTTCACGACTGGCCTGCTGCAATGGGCCAGCGATCAAATAGCCCGCCAGTGGCGAGTGAGGACCGGGTGCGCCGGGTCCTCGTTGTTGATGACTAACTGGGCTCGGGCGGCGGGAGCGATTTGGGTGATGTAGAGCTGTTCGCCGGGGATGTAGCGGGTGCGGTAGCGATGGGCCGCCGCCTGTGGTGAGTCCATCCAGGCTGCATCGCGTTCGGCTCCACGGCGAAGGACAGTCTCGAAGCTCACATCGACGTAGATGCGCAGATCCCAGTACTCGTCGAGCTCCGGTCGCTGCAGGAACGCCCCATCCGCAATCAGCACCGCATCCGGCGCAGCAGTCTCGACACCCAGGTCCAGCGCATCCCGCCCAGACGGCGCCCGTACGCCTGTTGTGTAACGCCTGTCGCCACCCGGCCCGAGCGGCGCGAGCAACCGCCCGCGGATCGCGTCGTAGTCGTACATCTCGTAGTAGTAACTCTCCGGCGACTCGATCGGGTACCCCGTCCGCAACTCCGGCGCCCGCTTGAAGTAGTCGAGCCCCGCCCGAATCACATCACGCCCACCCCGCCCCCGAACCACCCCAGCCAACTCATCCGCCAACGTCGTCTTCCCAGCCGCCGAGCACCCATCAACCCCCACCCGCACCGGATGCCCCCGCTCAACCCGCAGGACCTCCGCAGCCAACTCCCCCAGCACCGCCACTCGGTCTTCCATGTTCGGCATTCTCCTCAGTGGCGTGCCGGTTCGTCGAAGCGTTTGCGTCAAGTTCCGTCACCACAACGCGATTGCTGGACCCGGCCGGGTGATCGTCGTACCGTTCACTCTGAGTAGGGGGGAACTACAAATGAAGAAATGTTCTACCTGTGGCGCAGGAAATCTCACCGGCGCCACGTACTGCGGCACGTGCGGAAAGCCGCTGCCGCCGATTCAGGCAAACGCCGACCCGCCCGGGGACTCACCACCGTCGGATGCCACGCGCTATCTGTGTGCCGCCGTGCAACTGAACAGCCGGCTCGCGGACGAGATCGTTCGCGACATTCTGGGAGAGGAATTCAAAGCGCCACCATCCTCGCCGGATGTCGACTTGGTCCCGGTGGTCCTGCACGCGATTGCGGCCCGGAAACGGCATCTCGTCCGTGATGTCTTGCTGACGGCGCTGCTGCTCAGCGCATTCTGGGCTGCCTACAGCACGCGGTTCGTTGTCGTACTGCTTGCGATCGCCCTGTGCTGGGTGGTTGTCGTCGGCGAGACGCTGGTGGCTACGTACGGTGTCGTCGCCCACGACCTGCGCCCGGAACGCTTCGACCCGGACGCCCTGTCGTCCAACGACCCGTTCGTCAGGAAACGGCTCGAACAGGTGGCGGCAGCCGCCCGCGGCAATGTGCGCGTGTACAGCGGCTACCACCCGTTCGTCGGATGCGGATCGCCCGCGGCGGCGTGGTCCTTTGCGCTCGACATCGACCGGACCGTGGACGGTCAGGTCGCTGACTCGTTCACCGCGCTGACCATCCACGACTTCGTCCAACGGCAACTGTGTGCTCTGCGGACCGGCGACGTCACGCTGGCCGATCGCATCTTCGTCGATGGCCTCGACATCCGGGACGATCGGCGCTTCCTGCCTGATCGGCTCGCGGTGCCGAAGGCACAGGTCGATCGCTCGCTGGTTCGCAGTCTGACGGTCGAGCCGGAGGACCGAGCCCGACCGTACCTGGCAGTCCAGATCAGCGGGTGGCACGGACAGTTGGTCCTGTCAACGTTCCTGCGCTTCGTCGTCACACCGCACGAACTGGTCGTCGAAGTCACGCACTGCCTGCTCGGACCGATCCGGGACGAGTTCCAGGAAGTCGACCGACTACTGCCGGAGCCCACCGTGCGGCAGGCACTCCGGATCTTCGGCCGTGCCCTGCGCCGGGCGCCGGGGCACGTCGTCCGCGCTCCGTTCGCGGTCGCGGCTCACCTCATCGGACCGATGACTGCGGCCAGCCATCGCGCCAGGCAGCGGCGAGACATCGTCAGCGCGCTGCGATTCGACTACGGCGCCGTCAGGAGCCCGCGCGAGGCGGTCAGTGATCACCAGTACCAGCGGTACTTCCAGAAACTCGACGGCGCCCTGTACACCAAGGTGATCGAGAAGCGGATGCTGCAGGCCGTACAGGAGTTCCTCGAGTCCAAGGGCATCGACACCGCGGAACTGACCCAGCGTCAGACGACGATCGAGAACCATGGTGTGTACGTCGCCGCGGGTGGGACCGTCACCGCCGGCAGCGTAGCTGTCGGCGCCGGGGCGCGGGCGACTTCCGTACTCGGAAAGGTCGCCGTCGCAGCAAGGCAAAGCGTCAATGACGCGGTCGGAAGGAATTGAGTACCGATGGAGAAGAACTACGGAATCCGAATCTCCGGCGGGAAAGTCTCCACCGGAGCGATGGCGGCCGGCGAAGGTGCGGCAGCGACGAACATCTCGGCGGTCGCGAGCGGATCGCTCGGCGACGTACGGGCCGAAATGGTGCGACTCCTCGAACTGGTGCGTACGAACTCGGATCAGCTCGAGCGACCGGGCGAAACCATCGCAGTGGCAGAGCTCGCCGAGCATGAACTGTCGAAGGACAAACCCGACAAGCTGTCGGTACTGCGATTGCTGGAACTGATCGCGTCCGGTGCCAAGTCGATTGCCTCGATCGGTGGTGCGGTGACCGCCATTCAGCAGGCGGTCTCAGCCATTCTTTGAACGTCCGGGGGACAAGCCGATGTCTACTTATTGCACGACCTGCGGAACTCGCCGTGCGGAGGAAGCGAAGTACTGCGCGCTGTGCGAGGCCGCATTCAAGGACGAGAACGCTGCGACGCGGACTCCACGCACCAGTGACAGCGCGCCAGGCTACGGAACAGGCTGGTTCGTCGGTGCGACCGTGGTTCTCGCCGCGATCGTCACCGGCGCGATCCTCGGCGGCAACGCGCTGCTCGGCCGATTCCTGGCGGGGCCGGAAGCCGTTGCCCAGAGCCAGTACCTCACACCCGACGGCCGGATCACCTCTGGACCTACCGAGCCGGCCGGGACACCTGTCGAAAGCTGGCCACCGTCACCGACGGAGGACGAGATCACAGACAGCCCGTCGGTGCTGCCTGAGCCTTCCCAGCCGGCGGTGTCAACCGCGCCGGTGATCGGCAACGACCTGATCAGCGTCGAACCGGCAGCAGCACAAGACCCCGCTGCGGTCGATGTCGTTCGCCTGCTCACGGCGTACTTCACGGCAATCAACAGCCACGACTACGACAGTTATCAGGCACAACAAACCCGTGCGGCGCGGGCCACGACGACGCGCAAAGAGTTCGCGTCCGGTTACCGCTCGACAGTGGACTCACAGATCAAGCTGTTGAGCCTCACCACCGCGGCTGACGGGCGGCTGCTGGCGGACGTGTCGTTCATCAGCACGCAGAACGCGGAGGACGGACCGGACGGCCAGGCGTGCACGCACTGGACGGTCGGCAAGTTCCTGGAGGGCCAGGGCACCAGCCTCCGGATCGGCAGGGCACTATCGGGCCACAGCAGTCACAAAGCCTGCTGAGGCCGTCGTACGTCAGAGTGACCCGACTCCGCGCGGCCTCAGCACCGACCGTCAACTCGACCCCCAGGTCAGCGGACGCCCGCGCGGTCTGGCCAGTCCGGGCCGTTGACGACCCGGACTGCGCCCGGTCCGGTCGGTGGCATACCCATCCGCGCGCCTGCCCCAGCCGGCGCGGCCGCGTGAGCTTGGCTGTCATTGGAAGATCGGCAGCAAGGTTGCGTCCCAGAGCCCGTACTGCAGCAAGGCAAGCAGTAGCCATATCCCGGCCGGGACGACGGCCCGGATCCACCAGGGCAGGCGATTGACCAGGAGGGCCATCGCGACCAGCGCCAGACCCGCGGCCAGCCCGGGTACGGTCAGCGCTATCGACTGCGGCTGCTCGGGCCAACAGGACGCAGACAGGCACGGAGTATCCGGACCACCGAATGTGTATGGATGACTCAGGAAGTATCCGAGCAGCGTCCCACCGATCACGATCGCCCCACCGACCCCCTGAACGACCGCCGCACCGGCGCCACCACGCGCCCGGCGCCACGGCTGCCCGCCTGGCTCCGATCGCCGTCTGGGCAGTCCGGTTACCGCGACCAGGGTCGCCGCCATCCATAGGACAAGGGCTGCCCAGGTCAGGTCCAGCGGCTTCCCGGGATCGATACCGCCTCGCGGGTCGGCGGTGGTCAGGTAGAAGCTCAGTCCGGCGCCGACCCAACCGAATACGAGCACGCCGACCCCGGCGCCGATCAACAGGCACGCCTGGCCCACCAAGAACCCGCCACGGCGGTACGCCGCGACCCGACCCGCCGCGCGCACCTGGTCGTCCGGACCGTGACCGTCTCCAGCCGTCAACGTGTCATGCCCCTCGCAACTCGGATCGCTCATCCCTGGGCGTCCATCATCTCCGCGAACACCTCAGCACAGGTCTGCGCCTCGGCGACACTGGGCATCCGATCGGCCTGCGCCATCTCCATCAGCACCTCGGCCGTGACCGGCACGTTGTCCCACGGGCCGATGTCCAGGCCGTCGCGCAATGCACCGAAGCGGCGACAACATTGCCCGCCGATCCACCGAAGCGGTCCGCGTAGGACTTCGCGATGCGCTGTCCATCGGTGAGCTTGAGCAGCCCGCGCAGGGTGGTGGACATCGCGTCCGTGGTCCCGTGTGCAGCGCCCCCAGCCTCATGTCGGCCTGCGAAGGATGCTCCCCAACCCGTTCACCGCAGGCAAGCAATCTGCAACGGGCTTGCGCCCCACCCGAGAGGATGCGGGTGGGGCGCCGGTACTCGAGCTGTCAGCCGACGGGAGTCAGCTCGCGTTCGTCCTCCGGTGCCGGCGGGAGCGGCAAGGCGTGCTTGGCGCGCTTGCCCTTCAGCCACTTGGGGGCCCACCAGTTGGCTTCGCCGAGGAGGGTCATGATGCTGGGGAGGACGACGGCGCGGATGATGGTGGCGTCGATGAGGATTGCCACGGCCAGGCCTACGCCGAGTTGCTTCATGTCGAGGGTGCTCAGGGTGGCGAAGACTGCGAAGACGCCGATCATCACGGCGGCGGCGCTGGTCACTACGCCGGCTGAGCCGGTGATGCCTTCGGCAACGGCTTGGCGGGTTGGTACGCCGCGCAGTACGGCCTCACGGATTCGGCTGACGACGAAGACGTGGTAGTCCATCGACAGGCCGAAGAGCACCACGAAGAGGAAGAGTGGCAGCCAGCTGACCACGGCACCGTTCGAGCGGAAGTTCAGCAAGCCCTCGGCCCAGGTGTTCTGGAAGACGGCGGTGACGACACCGTACGCAGCTCCGGCGCTCAGCAGGTTCAGACCGATGGCGGTCACGGCGACCACGACCGAGCGGAACGTCGCCATCATCACGATCATCGTGAGCAGGAGTACGAACCCGATCACCAGCGGCAGCTTGTCGCGAGTGTGCGCGGCATAGTCGACGTCCGCGGCCACGAATCCACCGACGGCGTACTCGACTCCAGGCACCTTGCCGACCGTCTCGGGCATCAGTTCCTTGCGCAGCTTGGTCAGCGAGTCGCGGGCCTCCTGGCTGCCGCCTTCGTACGGCGTGGCGACCTCGAGCGTCGCGACCGTCCCGTCCTTGGAGAACCGCGGCTCCTCAAGACCGTCGGACGCGAACAGCTTGTCGCCCTTCGTCTTCTCCTGAAGCTCAGCCAGCGCGGCCTTGACCGCGGGCAGCTCGTTCGCCGGTGCCCGTACGGCGACCTCGTGGCTCGTGCCCGTACTGGGGAAGGCGGCGGTCAAGCGGTCGTACGCCTTCATCACGGAGGTCGTCCGCGGCAGGTCCTCGGTGCCCGGGAACTTCAGCGTCATGCCCAGCGCCGGCGACGCGACTGCGAGCAGTGCGGTGACGGCAACGAGCAGGGTGGCGATCGGGTGCTTCAGGGCCGGCTTCAGCACGGTGGGCCAGAAGCGCGGCTTGCCCTTGCCGGCGGTCAGCCGCCACACGAGCGGGATCCGCGGGCGGTCCACCCAGCGACCGAGCTTCGCCAGTACGGCGGGGAGCACGGTCAGCGAACCGACGACGGCCACTGCGACGACCAGGATCGATCCGACCGCGAAGGACGAGAACACCGCGTCCCGGGCGAGGAACAGGCCGGCCATCGAGATGATCACCGCCGTACCGGACACGACGACCGCGTGGCCGGAGGTCGCCGCGGCGATCTCGACCGCGTCGACGTGGCCGCGTCCGCGGGCGCGTTCCTCACGTTCACGACGGAGGTAGAAGAGCGAATAGTCCACGCCGACCGCCATGCCGATCAGCAGGATCACGCTGTTCACGGCGTCGACCGCCGGCACCAACTGCGACGCCGCAGCCGATAAGCCGATCGCGGCAGCCACCGCGGACAAAGCCAGCAGCAGCGGCACCGATGCGGCGATCAGAGCGCCGAACGCGATCAGCAGGATCGCCAGGGTGACCGGCAGGCTGAACATCTCCGCCCGCTGGAAGTCCTTGCCCAGCGTCTCGTTGAGCGCCTTGTCGATCGAGAGCCCACCGACCTCCTCGATGCGGAGATCGGGGTACTGGTTCTGGACCTTGGC
>DASSDE010000647.1:0-4713 GCA_035697365.1 Kribbella sp.
CGGCCCGCATGCCGAGGTCGAGGCGCTCCGGATGGCCGGCGCCCAGGCTCGTGGCGGTACGGCGTACGTCACGCTGGAGCCCTGTAACCACACCGGCCGGACCGGGCCGTGCGCCGATGCGCTGATCGCGGCCGGAGTCGCCCGCGTCGTGTACGCGGTACCGGACCCGAACCGGACCGCGGCGGGCGGCGCGGAGAAGCTGATCAGCAAGAACGTCGAGGTCGTGCAGGGCGTTCTGCAGGCCGAGGCGGAGGCGGTCAACCACGTCTGGTTGCACAGCGTCCGGATCGGCCGGCCGTTCGTCACCTGGAAGTTCGCGACGACGCTCGACGGTCGCTCGGCGGCACCGGACGGGACCAGCCGCTGGATCACCGGCCCACTCGCCCGCGCCGACGTCCACCGGCAGCGCGCCGAGTGCGATGCGATCGCCGTCGGCACCCAGACGGTGCTGGACGACGACCCGGAGTTGACGGTCCGCGACCAGGACGGCGTACCGGCCGCTCGGCAGCCCTTGCGGGTGGTGGTCGGCGACCGGGAGATTCCGGCGTCCGCGCGGGTTCGCAACGACCGCGCCGAGACGCTGCTGCTGCCGACCCACGATCCCGCCGAGGTGCTCCGGCAGCTCGACGACCGGCAGATCCGGCACCTCTGGCTCGAAGGCGGCCCGACGCTGGCCGCTGCCTTTCTGCGCGCCGGTCTGGTCGACCAGATCGTCGCGTACGTCGCCCCGGCCGTGCTCGGTTCGGGGTACGCCGCGGTCGGCGATCTCGGCGCGGAATCGATCGACCACCTGCGGCGGTTCAAACTAACGGACGTCACCCGGCTCGCCGACGACGTCCGGCTCACCCTGGTTCCTCTGGGAGGAAAGTAGATGTTCACCGGCATCATCGAAGAGCTCGGCACGATCGAGTCCCTGGACCTGCTGGACGGAGACGCTGCGCGGCTCAGCATCCGCGGGCCGAAGGTGACCGAGGACGCCGCGTTCGGCGCGTCGATCGCGGTCAACGGTTGCTGCCTGACCGTCGTCGAGTACGGCGGCGGTACGTTCACCGCGGACGTGATGCGCGAAACGCTGCAGCGGACCAGCCTCGGCGGCCTGGAGAAGGGCTCGACGGTCAACCTCGAACGCGCGGTCGCCGCGCACGAACGACTCGGTGGGCACATCGTCCAGGGGCACGTCGACGGCACCGGCACGATCGCGTCGCGGAGCCCCGGCGAGCACTGGGAGGACGTCCGGATCAGTACGTCGCCGGAGATCCTGCGCTACATCGCCGAGAAGGGCTCGATCGCGATCGACGGGGTCTCGCTGACCGTGACCGACGTCGACGACGCGTCCGGGACGTTCGGTGTCAGCCTGATCCCGACCACGCTCGAGCTCACCGTACTGGGCCGCAACAAGGTCGGCGACACCGTCAACCTCGAGGTCGACGTGATCGCGAAATACGTCGAGAGACTACTTGCCGGAGGCACCAAGTGAATCCCGTTGACTGGTTGTTGACGTCGCAGGTCACCATCGCCGGCTCGCCGGTGCTGGTCCGCGAGATCGTCGGCAACGTGTTCGGTCTGGCCAGCGCCCTGTTCGGCATGCGCCGGCTGGTCGCGGCCTGGCCGGTCGGCATCGTCGGCAACGTCCTGCTGTTCACGGTCTTCATCGGCGGCATCTTCGACACCCCGCAGGACAAGGACCTCTGGGGCCAGGCCGGCCGTCAGGTGTTCTTCGCGCTGATCAGCCTGTACGGGTGGTACCGCTGGTACCAGACCCGGCACGGCGGCTCCGCGTCCGCGGTCCAGCCGAAGTGGGCGACGGCGCGGCAGCGGCTCGAGCTGCTCGGGATCGGCGTCGTGATCTACGCGATCTCGTACTTCGTCCTGAAGGCGCTCGGTTCGTGGGGTCCGCAATGGGACGCGTGGATCCTCACCGGTTCGATCCTGGCGACGTACGGGATGGCCCGCGGGTTCGTCGAGTTCTGGCTGATCTGGGTGGCGGTCGACGTGGTCGGCGTACCGCTGCTCGTGCAGGCGAAGTTCTACCCGTCGGCGACCATGTACGTCGTGTACGGGCTGTTCTGCGTGCTCGGATTCGCGTCCTGGTGGAAGATCCAGAACAACGAGCGGGCGGCGACGCCCGAACCGGTGGTGGTGGGCTGACATGGGTGACGTACTGAAACTGGACACCATCGAGCACGCGATCGAGGAGATCCGCGCCGGCCGGCCGGTGATCGTGGTCGACGACGAGGACCGTGAGAACGAGGGCGACCTGATCTTCGCCGCGTCCAAGGCGACGCCGGAGCTGCTGGCGTTCCTGATCCGGTACAGCTCCGGCGTGGTGTGCGTGCCGATGGAGGGCGCCGAGCTCGACCGGCTCGGGATCCCGCTGATGACGCCGCACAACCGCGAGCGGATGCGGACCGCGTACACGATCTCCGTGGACGCGCGGGACGGGATCAGTACCGGCATCTCCGCGGCCGACCGGGCCCGGACGATCCGCGTGCTGGCCGATTCGGCCTCGGAGTCGTACGACCTGGTGCAGCCCGGGCATGTGTTCCCGCTGCGTGGTCGTGACGGCGGCGTGCTCGTCCGCCCGGGTCACACCGAGGCGTCGATCGACCTGGCGCGGATGGCCGGGCTGACACCGACCGCGGTGATCTCCGAGCTGGTGAACGACGACGGCACGATGAAGCGCGGGCTCGAACTACGCGCGTTCGCGGACGAGCACGGGCTCGTGCTGGTGTCGATCGACGACCTGATCCGGTACCGGCGGCGTACCGAGTCACAGATCAAACGGGTCGCGACCACGACGCTGCCGACGCAGTACGGCGACTTCGTTGCGCACGGCTATCGCAACACGGTGGACGGGTCAGAGCAGCTCGCACTGGTACGAGGCGAGCTGGGCGATGGCCCGACGTTGGTGCGACTGCACTCGGAGTGCTTGACCGGCGACGTGTTCGGGTCGCTGCGGTGCGACTGCGGGCCACAGCTCGACGAGGCGATGCGGCAGGTCGCGGCTGAGGGCGGCGTCGTCGTGTACCTGCGCGGCCATGAAGGCCGGGGGATCGGTCTGCTGCACAAGCTGCAGGCCTATGAACTGCAGGACGCCGGCCGCGACACCGTGGATGCGAACCTGGACCTCGGGCTGCCGGCTGACGCCCGCGACTACGGTACGGGCGCGCAGATCCTGGCCGACCTCGGCGTGAAGTCGGTGCGGCTGCTGACCAACAACCCCGACAAGCTCGCGGGCGTTCAGGGGTACGGCATCGAGGTCGTCGAGCGCCGTGGCATCTCGATCGACCCGACCGAGCACAACCTGCGGTACCTGCGCACCAAGCGCGATCGAATGGGCCACCATCTCCCGGACGGCCTGCTGAGCGAAGAGAACGGAGCCGGCTGATGTCGGGCAGTGGAGCACCCACCATCGAGGCACCCCGTGTCGACGGCGCCCGCGTGGCGATCGTCGCGGCGCAATGGCATCCGAAGGTCACCGACGGCCTGCTCGCCGGGGCATTGCGCGCCCTCGAGGACTCAGGCGTCACGGACCACACCGTCGTCCGCGTGCCCGGATCGTTCGAGCTCCCGGTCGCGTCGTTGCATGCGGCCAAGTCCGGGTACGACGCGGTGGTCGCCCTCGGCGTCGTGATCCGCGGCGACACCCCGCACTTCGAGTACGTCTGCCAGGCAACCACCGAGGGCCTCATGCAGGTCGGCGTCAGCACCGGCGTACCCGTGGGCTTCGGCGTCCTCACCTGCGACAACGACCCCCAGGCCCTCGACCGAGCCGGCCTCCCCGACAGCCGAGAAGACAAAGGCTACGAAGCCACCCAAGCCGCCCTCTCCACCCTCGCCGCCATCCGAACCCTGACCTGACCTTTCCGGAAACAGTTCCGCACGCACCGGCAATAAGTCTCCGGAAAGGTTCAGCTGGATGCCGATCGAGTTCGAGGCCAAGCTGCTGGACGTCGAGCCGGACGAGATGGCGAACAGGATCCGCTCGCTGGGTGGGCGTCGGATCGGATCTCGCTTGCTGAGGCGGTATGTGTACGACATCCGTGCGGGGGATGCGTCGCGATGGATCCGGCTGCGCGACACCGGGGCCGAGGTAACGCTGACGGTGAAGGAAATCGCGCACGACGGCATCGACGGCACGACCGAGACCGAAGTAGTGGTCGGAGACTTCGAGACCACCAACGAGTTGCTACGGCGCATCGGCTTCGAGCCGAAGTCGTACCAGGAGAACCGACGGACCAGTTTCGAGCTTGCCGGCGCTCAGTTGGAGCTCGACCGCTGGCCCCGGATCCCGCCGTACCTGGAGATCGAGGGCCGTTCGCGAGAACACGTCCTCGAGGTTGGTCGCATGCTGGGTGCTTCCGCGGACGATCTCACGGGGGAGAACACCACCAAGGTGTACGCCCGCTACGGCATCGATCTGCCCGCGATCGCCGATCTTCGATTCCCTGACAGCCATCCAGCCGTCAGTTGATGCGGGTGTGTTGCATTTGCCAGTTGGGGGTCCAGGTTTGGCCGTTGTCTTGGGAGAAGGATTGTTGCCAGGCGGCCTTGTCGGTGCCGGGGGTCCAGAGGAAGCGGACGTCGATGGGGTGGCCGTCCCAGGTGTCGGGGCCTTCGAAGGTGCCGATGCCGTTGGTGAAGGTGCCGACGACGGGGGTTTCCAGGCGGCCTCGGGTGCTGTTGATCCAGTGGATGGACCAGGTGCGGGAC
>DASSDE010000648.1:0-3956 GCA_035697365.1 Kribbella sp.
GCAGGGCAACCTGCCGGCCGGGCAGATCCCGATCGTGATGCTCGACATGTGGGAGCACGCGTTCTACCTGCAGTACAAGAACGTGAAGCCCGACTACGTCAAGGCGTGGTGGAACGTCGTGAACTGGGCCGACGCCCAGGCGCGCTTCGACGCGGCCCGCTCCGGCGCGGGCGCCCTGATCACCGGCGCCTGACAGCCTGCAGTACGACGACGGGCACCCGGCTCTGCTGGGTGCCCGTCGTCGTGTCAGCCACAGAAGTCCGCGATCACCGGTGCGATCGCCGACGCCTTGATCATGTGGTTCTGACCAGGTACCTCGGTGTGTGCGGAGCCCGGTACCGCGTCCGCGAGTGCCCGGTTCGACGCCTTCATCCAGGCGGGGCTCTTGCCGCCGTTCACGACCAGCACGGGCTGGTCGATCGGAGCCCACTGCTCCGCGTCCATCGGCTCGCCGAAGCAGTTCTGCCCGACCACCTGCGCGTCGTACGGCAGGGTGTGCGCGACCGCCCGCATCTGCTTCCAGGCCGGCATCAGCTTCATGACGGTCACCAGGATCCCGGGCAGCCCGATCCCCTTGGTGAAGAAGTACTTGATCGCGTCGTCCGGCGCGCGGGACTGCAGTTCCTTGACCCAGTTCCGCGGGATCTGCTTGCGGCTGTCGTCGACGACGTACGGCGGCTCGAACGCGACCAGCTTCTCGACCGGAAGCCCCGCGGCCGTCGCCCGCAGTGCGAGCGCCGCGCCCGATGAGGAGCCGTAGACGTACGCGGATCCGCCGGCTGCCTCGATCACCGCGGCCAGGTCCTCGATCTCGCGGGCGACCTCGTACCCGGAGCTGCCGCTGACGTCGCTGGACTCGCCGCGTCCGCGGCGGTCGTAGTTGTAGACGGTGAACCGGTCGGCGAGCGCGTCGGCGAGTTCGGGCATCGGGCCCTGCGCGCGGGAACAGAGTGCGCCGTCGACGAGAACCAGGGCAGGGCCTTGGCCGCGCCGGTCGTAGGCGATGGTAGTGCCGTCCTTGGAGACAACGGTGCTCATGGTGATTCCTCCTGGTAGGTGACGATCTCACCAGTGCGTCGAGCGTGCAGGATCTCCCTCGACCTGCTGTGACATAGATCACTCACGCTCGCCGTGTGCAGTCGCCGGATGACAGGGTGCAGCCATCGCAAGCGTCCGCCCCGCTTACGTGTGGGGTTCGGGCGTTCCGTCCGGGAACGAGCTTGGGGGCTCGTCAGCGTTCCCGGTTGTCCACGGAACTGGGAGGAAGCCCGTGAAAGTCCGATCCTGGCTGGCCGGTCTCGCGGCCGGCGCCGTCGCGTTGACCATGATGTCTCCGGGGGTCGCCAACAGTGCCCCGGTGCAGAACGGCCCCGAGCTGCGGCAACTCGACACCCCGAAGGGCGGCGGCGCCGGCGTGGTCGCCAAGCGCGACGCTCTCGGCCGCGCGCACTCGATCCGGCCCACGACCCCGCTGAAGGCTCCGGCCGCGGTGGGGGCGAAGGCGGCCAAGTCCGCGACCAGCAAGCCCGACGCGCTCGCCGTCGCGAAGGCCCAGGTCGACAGCATCGCGCCGTACTTCGGTGCGCGTGCGGCCGACCTGGTAGCAAGCAGCAGCACCCTCTCGGAGTACGGCTCGCAGACCCGTTTCCAGCAGACCATCGACGGCGTCCCGGTCTACGGCGGTGAGATCGTCACGAACCTGGACAAGGCCGGCGCGCTCGAGTCCGCGAACGGTGAGGTCGCGCTGGCGACGTACGGCAAGTTCCCGGCCGCCGACCAGGTCGCAGCGGCGCAGGCGAAGGCCACGCAGGCGGCCGTCGACGCGGTCGCGAAGCGCGGCAAGCTCGAGGCCGGCAAGCTGACCGCGAAGCTCGACGGGCCGCGCTGGTTCGACCTCGGCCTGATGACCCGGATGCCGGGCTCGGCCGCGATCCCGGTGTACCTGTTCGAGGTGACCGGTCCGGGTGACGTCCGCTGGCAGGCGATGGTGCACGCGTCCGCCGGCCAGGCGCTGCTCGCCTGGAACCTGAACGAGAACCTGAACCGCGTGGTCTGCGATGCGAACCACACGGTCATCCAGACCGGCGCCGAGGACGTCCGCTGCGGGACTGTCTTCGCGTCGTCGCGCGCCGAGGGCGAAGCGCCGTCGAGCGTCCAGGACGTGAACCAGGTCTACGAGTACTTCGGCGACACCTCGAACTACTACGCCGGCCTCGGCACCGACCTGACCGAGCTGATCGGCGCCGACTACGGCGACGGCAAGGGCAAGGCGCTGCGCGGGACCGTACGGATCTGCGTCGACGGCGGCTGCCCGTACGCGAACGCGTTCTGGAACGGCGAGCAGATGGCCTTCGGCGAAGGCGTCAGCACCGACGACGTGACCGGCCACGAGCTGACCCACGGCGTCACGCAGCACACGTCCGGCCTGGCGTACCTGTGGGAGGCCGGGGCGATCAACGAGTCGCTGTCCGACATCATGGGCGAGTTCGTTGACCTCACCAATGGATCGGCGGACGACACCGCGGCGAACCGCTGGCAGATCGGGGAGGGCTCCAGCCTCGGCGTGATCCGGAGCATGTCCGACCCGACCAAGTTCGGCGACCCGGACCGGATGCGCAGCGCGAACTGGTTCGACGACGAGTTCTTCCAGGACAACGGCGGCGTGCACTTCAACTCCGGCGTCGGCAACAAGGCCGCGTACCTGATCGCCGACGGCGGCTCGTTCAACGGCCAGAAGATGCTCGGTATCGGGCTGGCCCGTTCCGAGGTGCTGTGGCACGAGACGCAGAAGTCGCTGACCAGTGGGGCCGACTACGGCGACCTGGCCGAGACGCTGCGGGCGAGCTGCACCAAGCTCGCCAAGAAGAAGAAGTACGGCATGACGAAGGCCGACTGTGCCCAGGTCGACCTGGCGATCAAGGCCACCGAGATGGACTTCGAGCCGGCCATCGGCAAGCCCGCGCAGGCACCGGTCTGCGACACCACCGGCGCGAAGGCCAAGAACGTGTTCAAGGACAGCTTCGTCGAGTACCCGGACGGCAAGATCGTCCGCGACGCGGGCTGGGTGCTCGGCAAGGCCGAGGGCGTGGACGGTGCGCTGGTCGACACGTCGTACTCGCAGGACGGTGACGACTCGATGTTCGGCATGGTGACCGACCCGGAGGGCTCGATCAGCCTGCAGACCGCGAACGGCACGAAGATCAAGAAGGACAAGACGTACCTGCGGTTCACGCACGCGTACAACTTCTACAACGTCTTCATCATCTTCGGCGTCCGGACCGGCACCGCAAGCATGGAGTACTCCGACAACGGCGGGGCGACCTGGAAGGACACCGCCGACCTCAAGTGGGTCAACGGCCCGACCGTCGACCCGAACTTCACCGACGAACCGGCCGCCTGGCACGGCAACTCGGGCGGCTGGGAGACCAGCCGGCTGGACCTGTCGGACTTCACCGGCAAGCGGCTGAAGTTCCGCTGGACCGAGCACGGCAAGGACTTCGCCGACCTGATCCCGGCCAACTGGTGGCTCGACAACGCCACCATCTACACCTGCTCGAAGTAGTTGCTGACGGCCCCGTCTTCGGGCGGGGCCGACTCAGCAGGCGGCGGCGCGTTCGAGGAGGAGTTTGCGTTCGCGTTCGTTGCGGGTCAGGGCAGCGGCCTTCTCGAACTCGGCGCGGGCCTCGTCGAGGCGGCCGAGTTTGAAGAGCAGGTCGCCGCGGACGCTCGGCAGCAGGTGGTAGTCCTTGAGGGACGGGTCGTCGGCGAGCAGGTCGACCGCCTCGAGCCCGCGTTCGGGGCCGAACGCCATCGAGATCGCGACCGCCTGGTTCAGCTCCACGACCGGTGACGGTGTGACCTGCGAGAGGACCGCGTACAGGCCGGCGATCCGGGCCCAGTCGGTGTCCTCGGGATCCGCGGCGCGGGCGTGGCAGGCGGCGATCGCGGACTGCAGG
>DASSDE010000649.1:0-8428 GCA_035697365.1 Kribbella sp.
TCGACCGGTACGGCCGCCACGTCCAGCCCGCGGGCGCGGATCACGTCCCGGTGCAGCCCGTACCCGAACTCCTCGACCGCCATCGTCGTACCGCCGAGCGTCTTCACCGCCTCGCTGAGCAGACTGAGCGCCTGGACATACCCGGAGCAGATCAGGATCCGCTCCGGATCGGCCCGCACGCCGCGCGCCCGCGCGAGGTAGTCGGCCAGCACCCGCCGCAACTCGATCCGTCCCCGTGGGTCGCCCAGCCCGAAAGCCTCGTTCGGCGCGGCGGTCAGCGCCTTCCGGGTCGCGGCCAGCCACTCAGTCCGCGGGAAGGTCGCCACGTCCGGCGCGCCGGGTGTCAGGTCGTACCGGAAACTCCGGGCCTCCGGCAACGAAACCGCAGGCACCGCCGGCACCGCGGCGCGGTTGGCCACCACCGTCCCGGAGCCTTGACGGGCGGTCAGCCAGCCCTCGGCCACCAGCTGCCCGTACGCGTCGGCAACCGTGTTCCGCGCGATCCCGAGATCCTTCGCGAGCGACCGTGACGACGGCAACCGCGTCCCCGCCGCCAGCCGACCGCTCCGGATCGACTCGTGCAACGCCCGCACCAGCTCACCGCGCCCGCGCGCCGCCGTCAGCTCGAGGTGCAGATCAGCCCCCGAATCCTCCATGCAACGGGACCCTACAACTCCTCCTCCGGCGACCTCGGCAACAGCGCACTGACCAGCGCGATCGCCGGCCCCAAGGCCGCCGCGACCAGGAACACCCGGCCGTAGTCGGCCGGGCTCCCGGCCACGGTGGTGAGTACCGCCAGGCCGACCGCGCCGCCGACCTGACTGGCCGTGTTCGCGAGTCCACCGACGATGCCGGCGTCGGCGTCCGGCGCGCCGGCGGTTGCGTTCGCCATCAGGGTCGGGAACGTCAGCCCGATCCCGGCCGCGATCAGCAGCATCGGCGCCAGCACAGCACCGACGTACCCACCGCCGGACCCCTCACCGGCTTGTGAGAGCCAGCCGAACCCGGCCAGGAACAGGACCGCCCCAGCGACGATGAGCGGACGAACGCCGACTCGTGGAAGCAGTCTCGCTGCGAGTCGCGCGACCATCACGAACGCGACCGCCGCCGGCGTCTGCGCGAGACCGGCCCGCAGCGCGCTGTACCCGAGCACGTCCTGCAGGAACAGCGACGAGAAGTACCAGAGCGCGATGGCGATGCCGCCGAACAACAGCAGCATGACCGCGCCGATCGCCACCCGTCGACTGCCGAACAACCGCAGCGGCAACATCGGCTGGGCAGCGATCCGCGCCTCGATCCCGACGAACGCGACCAGCAGAACGAGTCCTCCGACCAGCGGTCCGACGACCCGCGGCGACATCCAGCCGTGGTCGGCGCTCTGCATGACGCCGTAGATCGCCGCCGCCAGCCCCACGGTCGCTGTGACGGCACCCGCGCCATCCAGCGACGTACGTCGGACCGGGCGAATGCCCGGCAGCGACACCAGCGCGACCGCGATCAGGGCCGCGCCGATCGGCACGTTGATCAGGAAGACCCAGCGCCAGGACAATCCGGTCGTGATGGCGCCGCCGGCCAGGGCGCCGGACACCCCGCCAACGCCACCCGCGGCCGACCAGGCACCGAACGCCCGCGCCCGCTCTTGTGGATCGGTGAAGGTGGTGTTGAGTACGGCGAGCGTTGCCGGCGCGAGCATCGCCGCGCCGACACCCTGAACCACGCGGGCCCCGACGAGGATCTCCGGCGAGGTCGCCAGACCGGCCACCAGGCTCGCCGCGGCGAACGTAGCCAACCCGGCCACCAGTAGCCGGCGACGCCCGATCAGGTCGGCCGCACGGCCGCCGAGCAGGAGGAATCCCGCGAACGACAACAGGTAGCCGTTGACGACCCAAGCCGGCCCGGAACCGCCGAAGTCGAGGTCCCGCTGGATCGACGGCAGGGCGACGTTCACGATCGAGGCGTCCAGGATCACCATGAACTGGCTCACCGAAGCCAGCGCGAGCACGAGCGTGCGCGCTCGCTGGTGCGTCTGCACGGACATGGTCAGACCTCCAGGCTTGGGTAGTCGGTGTAGCCGCGGTGGTCGCCGCCGAAGAAGGTGGTGCGGTCCGGCAGGTTGTA
The DNA here is from genome assembly GCA_035697365.1 of Kribbella sp. GTDB lineage: Bacteria > Actinomycetota > Actinomycetes > Propionibacteriales > Kribbellaceae > Kribbella. The sequence goes on from DASSDE010000649.1 coordinate 2,119, forward strand.
CGGACCACCGGCGGCGAGCCGAGCCGGCAGATCGGGATTGGCCAGGAACAGCTGACCGAACGCGACGAGATCCGCCGTGCCGTCGTCGACCAGGCCGAGGGCGTCCGGACCGGTCGGCTCGGGCCCGGTGTGCGGGTTCAGGATCAGCGTGCCCGCCCACTCCTTGCGCAGCCGCTGGGTCAGGTCGCGGCCGGCCGGCGCCTCCATCACGTGCAGGTAGCTGAGCCCGAGCGGCTCCAGGCCGGCCAGCAACTCGAGGTAGGTCTCCTGCGGATCGTCCTCGACGATGTCGTTGACCGGGCTCCCGGGCGAGATCCGGAGGCCGACCTTGCCGGGGCCGATCGCGGCGACCACGGCCGTTGCCACCTCGATGCCGAAGCGGGCCCGGGCCGCGGGCGATCCGCCCCACTCGTCGGTACGGCGGTTCGTGTTCGGCGCGAGGAACTGGTGGATGAGATAGCCGTTGGCGCCGTGCAACTCGACGCCGTCGAAGCCCGCCGCCATCGCGTTCCGGGCAGCGCCGGCGAAGTCCCGTACGGTCTGCCGGATGCCGCCTGCGGTCAACGCGTCCGGTACGACGAAGTCCTGCGGACCGTCGTGGGTGAAGACCTGCCCCGTGGCGGCCGTCGCCGACGGCGCGACCGGGTGCAGGCCGTCGGGCAGCAGGCTCGGATGCCCGATCCGCCCGGTGTGCAGCAGCTGCGCGTAGATCACCCCGCCCGCCTGGTGCACGGCGTCCGTCACCGGCTGCCAGGCCGCGATCTGCTCGGCCGAGTGCAGTCCGGGCGTGTCGGGATACCCCTGGCCGACCGGCGACGGCTGGGTCCCTTCGGTGACGATCAGGCCGGCGCCGGCGCGCTGTGCGTAGTACTCCGCGGCGTGTTCGGACGGGAGGGTCCCGCGGGCGCGGCTGCGGGTCATCGGTGACATCACAAGGCGGTTCGCCAGGCGTACAGGACCGAGCTGGTAGGGCTCGAAGGCCGTTGACATGATGACTCTCTCTTCGATCGGACGATGATTACCTGTCCGAACAGGTAATCACAGAGATCCATTCCCGCAAGCTTTTTCTCTGCGATCTGATAGGATTCAGCTGTTCGGACAGCGAAGTGAGGAGCCATGAAGCCATCGATGCCGGCGGAGCCGTTGACCAACGCGATCGTCCGGGTCGCGCGGTTGCACCGGGCACTGGCGCAGCAGATGCTGCGCGGCGTGGGTCTGCACCTCGGCCAGGAGTTGGTGATGATGCAACTGTGGGAGCAGGGGCCGCAGACCCAGACCGCCCTGGTCCGCATGCTCGACTCCGACTCCGCGACCATGACCCGCACGGTCCGGCGCCTGGAGGCCACCGGCTTCGTCCGCAGCCGCCCGAGCCCGACCGACAAGCGCGCCACGATCATCGAGGCGACGCCCGCGAGCCAGGCGGTCCGGCGGGAGGTAGAGCGGATCTGGTCGCAGTTGGAGACGAATGCGACCGGCGACCTGACCACTGCGCAGCAGTCCGACGCGCTCGAGATCCTCGCGCGCATCGAGGCGAATCTCACCGCCGCGAGGTCGCCGGAGGCCTAGCCGCGCAGCTCGGGCCGGCAGGCAAAGTGGCCCCCGGGATCATGCTCGAAGTGGACCATGTGCCTGGGCCGATCCCGTCCTAGGTTGAAGGTATGACAACGACGACGCGGCGGGTCAAGCTCGCCAGTGTGGTGCCGGACTTCTACAAGGCGATGATCGAGCTCGACCGGGTGTCCGCCGAAGGGATCGACGAGAAGCTCGCGCACCTGGTGCGGATCCGGGCCTCGCAGATCAACGGCTGTGCGTACTGCACCGACATGCACTCCCTCGACCTACAGCAGTTCGGCGAGGAACAGCAGCAGCGGATCGCCTTGCTGCCGGTGTGGCGCGAGGCGCAGAAGTTCTACACCGACCAGGAGAAGGCCGCTCTGCAGCTGACCGAGGCGATCACGCTGATCAGCGTCGACCACGTCCCGGACGACGTGTACGAGGTCGCGGCACAGGCCTTCGACGAGAAGGAGCTGGCGCAGCTGATCGCGCTGATCATCACGATCAACATGTGGACCCGGGTGGGAGTCACCGGGCACATGGAGCCGGGCCACTACAAGCCATGACGGCCGAACTCTTCCGGGCTTTGCACCATGTCCGCCCTGGCGGCACTCCCCTGATCCTCCCGAACGCCTGGGACCCGGTGAGTGCGCAGCTGGTCGCCGAGGCCGGCTTCGCCGCGGTTGCCACCAGCAGCGGCGCGGTCGCCCGCGTCCTCGGGTACGACGACGGGCAGCTGACCCCGCCCGCGACGATGCTCGCCGCGGTCGGGCGGATCGCCCGTGCGGTCGACGTACCGGTGACGGCCGACATGGAAGCCGGGTACGGCCTGGCGCCGAAGGAGTTCGCCGAGCGGTTGCTGGAGGCCGGCGTGGTCGGCTGCAACCTTGAGGACTCGGTCGGCGGCGAGCTCGTCGACGTCGCACAGCAGGCCGACTACCTGGCCGAGGTACGGGCGGCGGCAGGTGCCGAGCTGGTCATCAACGCTCGCGTCGACACGTTCGTCCTCCAGCTCGACGACGCGGTCGACGAAGCCGTCCGGCGCGGACGCGAGTACCGGCGCGCCGGAGCGGACTGCGTGTACCCAATTCTCGCCCCGCTCGACCAGCTCAAGCTGGTTGCCGAGGCCGTCGGCGGCCCGATCAACGGCCACGCGAAGGTCGCGGGCCCAACAGCGGCCGAGCTGGCCGCGGCGGGCGCGACACGGATCTCGTACGGGACCAGCGTGCACGCGTACCTGATGGACCAGCTGCGCGACCTACTGCCCAAGCTCACCGTCTGAGAGGGTCCGGGGCAGACCGAAGTACGACGCGACCGTGGTCTCGAAGTGCGTGATCTCGTGGATCCGGTCGCCGGCGATGCCGATCACCAGCACCCCGATCAGGTGCAGGGCGCCGGTGACCGGGTCGCGCGCATACTCGCCCCAGGCGGGCTGACGGTTCGCGCGCACCGGCACCATCGCCGCGATCTCCCGCTGGTGTGCGCCGAGGGTCTTGAAGAAGAGCGCGCTGAAGAACCGGTGTGCGGCCTCGGTCCCGTGGTACTCGAAGGGCAACGGCGGCATCCGTACCCACGCGTCGCTGGTCATCAGCGCCACCAGCGCCGTCACGTCCTGGCTGGTGAACGCGTCGACGAACCGGTCGGTCAGCGCCTGCTCCTCCGCGTCGGCCGGCACCGGCCGGTCGAGCGCCTTCGTGTCCATCGTGACCCGGGCGCGTGCCAGCGCACTGTTGACCGCCGCCTCGGTGAGTCCGAGCAGTTCGGCGGTCTCGCTCGCCCGATAACCCAGTACGTCGCGGAGCAGCAGGACCGCGCGCTGGTTCGGCGGGAGCAGCTGTACGGCGGTCACGAAGGCCAGCGAGATCGCTTCGCGTGACTCGTACCGTGACTCCGGCCCGGGGAGCTGATCCGGCAGGCCGTCGAGGAGGACGTCCGGGTACGGCTGCAGCCACAGCACCTCGCCCGACCGGGTCGGCTCCGGGGCCGGGACCGGCAGCGGCACGGCCGGCACCGGGCGCCGCGACGAGGAGCGCAGGACGTTCAGGCAGCGGTTGGTGGTGATCCGGTACAGCCAGGTTCGCACCGACGACCGGCCCTCGAAACCGCTCAGCCCGATCCATGCCGAGAGCAACGTTTCCTGCAGCGCGTCCTCGGCGTCCTGCAGCGACCCGAGCATCCGGTAGCAGTGCAGTTGCAGCTCCCCGCGGTACGGCTGGACCAGCGCCGCGAACGCCTCGCGGTCACCCTCCCGCGCACGCTGCAGCAGTTCGTCCGGCATGGCCCACCTCCGTCGTCGATTCTCCTCGCACTGGTTGTGACACCGGCGGCGGCGCGAACTGATCGGTCCGCGCGCGACCAGTTCCGGGCGCCCAACGCCTCTGTTCTCTGTGCAACCACACGAACGGAGAACATCATGCAATCCATCGCGGGCCGGAACGTCCTGATCACCGGCAGCAACCGGGGCATCGGGCAGGCCCTGGTCGAAGAGGCGCTGCGCCGGGACGCCGGGCGGGTGTATGCCGGGGCCCGGGTGGCGCTGACCCACAAGGACCCCCGGGTGACGTACCTGAACCTGGACGTGACGGACGAGGCGCAGATCGAGGCGGCCGCGAAGACCGTCGAATCCCTGGACGTCCTGGTCAACAACGCTGGGTTGGCCGCCTACGACAACCTCGGCGACCGGGCGGTGCTCGAGCAGCACCTAGCCGTCAATCTCTTCGGGTCATATGCGGTCAGTACGGCGTTCCTGCCGCAGTTGATCGCTGCGCGAGGCAGCATCGTGAACGTACTGTCCGTGGCGGCGCTGGCCGCGCTGCCGATGATTCCGGCGTACTCGATCTCGAAGGCGGCCGCGTTCTCGCTCACGCAGTCGCAGCGCGCGCTGCTCGCGCCGCAGGGGGTCCAGGTCCACGCGGTGCTGACCGGGCCGGTCGACACCGAGATGTCCCGCGACCTCCCGGTGGAAAAGGCGTCTCCGGAGTCGGTTGCGCAGGCGATCTTCGACGGGGTGGTGGCCGGGGACGAGGAGATCTTCCCGGACCCGATGTCAGCGACCCTCGGCCCGGCCTGGCGAGAGGGCGCAGTCAAGGCGATGGAACGCCAGAACGCCGCCCTCGTCAGCTGAGTCGGCGGAGGGCGTAGACGAGGGCCCAGTCCTGGTCGTTCGCGAGTGGGTCGGCGACGTGGGCGGGCTGTCCGTTGACGCAGCTCGGGTACACGAACGCACACGTTGCCGACCCGTCCGGCGCGAAGCTGACCAGGTTGGCCCGCAGAATCGCCTCCTCGGCGCGGTCGAGCCAGTCGGCCTGCTCGGCGCTGACCAGTTCGCGCGGCCACGCGGCGTACACGACGGCGCTCAGCGCGGACCAGTAGTGCGGGAACACATCGCCCCACAGCCGCAGCCGGCCGAACCAGTACCCGTCCCAGTGCCGGATCGGAACATGCCGCAGCCGTACGTCAGGCTGGTCGGCAGCGAACGCGGTCAGCCATGGGAGCCGTCGCGTCAACTCGGCGCCATCGATCTCCCCCGTCTGGTACGCCGCCGCGAGCAGTTCGAGCAGCGGCGCGACCATGGACTGTTCATAGTTGACCTCGTGCGGCGGCAGCTCATCGCCGTACGCAAGGAAGGTCTTGGCATGCCGTACGAGCTGGTCGTGCAGGCCGAGCTCGCTCAGCAACGGGCCGAGGTCGAAGGCGAGGAAGTGGTCGCCGCCGAGCTCGTAGTACCGGTTCAGGATGCGGGTCGCGCCGGCGCGGTCCCCCTGGCCGAGCAGGAAGCGCGCGAACCACGGGAAGTTGTAGAGGCGTACGGCGTTCTGGTGGACGCTGTCGTCCTGGATCGTGCCCTCGGCGTCGAGCAGGTGCTCGCGGACGAACTGCTCGTACCCAGCCAGTGCCTCGTCCAGCTCGGCGCGATCGCCCCAGCCGCGGTCGCGGACCTCCTGCAGGAGCAGCGCCATCCCGACGCGCTCGCGGGCGTCTGACCAGTCGCGCCACGCGCTCGACAGGACGGTCAGGCCGCTGTCGTTGTCGTACGGCACGAAGGCGTACTTGCGGCTGCCGGCCAGCTCCGGCCGCCGCTGGTGATCCAGGACGAACCGCACCCGGCGTTCGGCGATCACCCGCAGCGGCTCATGGAACAGCACAGCGATCCGGGACCTGCCGTCGGTTGACTCGACGTGCCTGATGCCCGGCACGTCGCTACTCACGTCGGCCGGTGCGGCGGCGCCGATGATCTCCAGGGTCTCCCCCACCTCCGCTGCCAGCCGCGGCGCGTCGATCAACGGTTCGCGGTCGGCGTGGAACGCGGGCAGGTCGTCGTACCAGGCCAGCTGCCAGGTCCAGCGGTACGTCGCGCCGGGCGCCAGCGTGATCGCCGGCTGACCACCCATCGCGTGCGGCGAACGCGCGTGGTCGGTGACGTGCAGGTAGATGTGCCCGCGGATGTTGCTGCTGGTGCCGGGCTCGCGGGACTCGACGGAGTACGCCCAGAGCTCGCCCTCCTTGAGCTGCAGGCCGAGGCCCGGACCGCTGCCGTCCATCGGTGTCGCCCAGACCCAGGCGTCCGCGCCCCCGGTCCACACGTGCGCGTGCACCGCGCCACTCAGGCTCTCGCGGCTGGACGTGTACACGTCGCGGTACGGCGTACTGATCGCGACCGACCCGAGCTCGACGGGCGTGTCGCCGGTATTGCGCAGCTCGTACGTCTCCGTCCACTGCTCGCCGAACCGGCGGCCGACGCGCAACTCGAGATCGC
>DASSDE010000650.1:0-4308 GCA_035697365.1 Kribbella sp.
GCAGGTCCACCGCGACCAGCCGGTGCAGGTCGCCGTATCCGACCGCGATCGCGGACTGCCGGACGTCGGGCGGTACGGAGCGGAGTCCGTCGATCACGTTCCGGATCAACAGGCTGACCGTGTAGATGGTGAGCGCCACGATGATGTTGACCGTGGACAGCACCTTGGTGCCGAGGATCGCGGGCAGCACGATGAACAACGCGATCGACGGCAGCGAGTAGAGCAGTCCGCCGAACGCGATCAGCGGATTCGCGAGCCACGAGTAGCGCGTCGCGACGTACCCCAACGGAACCGAGATGATCAGCCCGAGGATGACCGGCAGGATCGCCAGATAGAGGTGCTCGCGCAGCTGTTCCCAGATCAGTCCGGTGTTGTCACCGATCCAGGTCATGGGGCCTCCCGGTCTGGACTGAGGAGTGGAGGGAGCCCGGTCCTGGGGCCTCCGGTTCTGGACTGAGGAGTGCAGGGAGCGAAGCGACCGGAGCGACGAGGGAAGAACGGGAGTGACAGCCCCAGGACCTGCCGCGACGGAGTCGCGGCATTCAGGACAGCGACCGGAGCGACGAGGGAAGACCGGGAGTTCCAGCCCCATGACCCGTCGCGACGGAGTCGCGACATCAGCGCAGTCATGAGCGGAGCGCCTCAGCCACGGTGCCCTGATCGACGACGCCGACCGCGCGGCCTTCGTCGTCCACAACCACGCCCAGCCCGGTCGGTGAGGTCAGTACCGCGTCCAGGGCTGCGCGAAGCGAGTCACCGCGTTTGAAGACGGCGCCGAGCGGCTGCAGGTCCTCGGATCCGTTGCGCCAGCCGACCGGTACGCCGTCCTGCAGCGCGAGCTCGGCCGGCACCGGCCGCACCGGCAACTGCTCGGGATGCACAAATGTCAGCGCGCGGTAACCGCGATCCTGCCCGACGAACCCGCGGACGAAGTCGTCGGCCGGATGTGCGAGCAGCTCGGCCGGCGGCGCGAACTGGGCCAGCTTGCCGCCGACCTGCAGGACCGCGACGTTGTCCCCGAGCTTGATCGCCTCGTCGATGTCGTGGGTGACGAACACGATCGTCTTGCCGATGTCGCGCTGCAGCCGGAGCAGCTCCTCCTGCAGCTGGTGGCGGACGATCGGGTCGACCGCGCTGAACGGCTCGTCCATCAGCATGATCGCCGGGTCCGCCGCCAGCGCCCGCGCGACGCCGACTCGTTGCTGCTGGCCACCGGACAGCTGGGCCGGGTACCGCTTGGCCAGCACCGGGTCCAGGCCGACGCGTTCGAGCAGTTCCATCGCCGTACTGTGCGCCTTGTTCTTGTCCCAGCCGAGCAGCTTCGGCACGGTGGCGATGTTGTCCACCACGGTCTTGTGCGGGAACAGGCCGGCGTTCTGGATCACGTACCCGATGCCGCGGCGCAAGGTCACCGGGTCCTGGGCGTTGATGTCCTGGCCGTCGATCGAGATCGTCCCGGAGGTCCGCTCGATGGTCCGGTTGATCATCCGCAGCGACGTGGTCTTGCCACAGCCGGACGGACCGACGAAGACGGTGATCTGGTTGCTCGGGATCCGCAGGGACAGGGTGTCGACGGCGACGGTGCCGTCCGGATACTGCTTGGTGACGTCCTCGAACTCGATCATGGCGCCCCTTCGCGCTCGTTGGTCGCCCGAAAGACCCTAGCGGACCGCAAGACCGAATCCACGCGGCCGGACGGTTTCCCGGTCCCTGAGAATGCGCACTGCGAATGTGTACTGTAGCGATAGAGATACTGACCGTGCTCAGGACTCCCGCATCGGGATCCGGACGCCCTTCTGCCCGGCGACCTCGACCGCCTGGTCGTAGCCGGCGTCGACATGGCGGATCACACCCATCGCCGGATCGTTGGTCAGCACCCGCTCGAGCTTGCGCCGGGCGAGGTCGGTGCCATCGGCAACCGATACCTGGCCGGCGTGGATGGACCGGCCGATGCCGACGCCGCCGCCGTGGTGGATCGACACCCAGGACGCGCCGCTGGCCACGTTCACCATCGCGTTCAGCAACGGCCAGTCCGCGATCGCGTCCGAGCCGTCGAGCATGCCTTCGGTCTCCCGGTACGGCGACGCGACGCTGCCGGTGTCCAGGTGGTCGCGACCGATCACGATCGGCGCCTCGAGCTCGCCGGAAGCAACCATGTCGTTGAAGCGGACACCGGCCTTGTCCCGCTCGCCCTGCCCGAGCCAGCAGATCCGCGCCGGCAGTCCCTGGAACGCGACCCGCTCGCCGGCCAGCTTGATCCACCGGCTCAGGTGCTCGTTGTCAGGGAACAGATCGAGAATGGCCTGGTCGGTTTTCGCGATGTCGGCCGGATTGCCGGACAGCGCCGCCCACCGGAACGGGCCCTTTCCTTCACAGAACAGCGGCCGGATGTACGCCGGTACGAAGCCGGGGAACTCGAACGCGCGGGCGTACCCGGCCTTGCGAGCCTCGTCGCGGATCGAGTTGCCGTAGTCGAAGACCTCGGCGCCCGCGTCCTGGAACTCGACCATCGCCTGTACGTGCTTGGCCATCGACTCCTGCGCGCGCTCGGTGAACCCGGCCGGGTCCTTCTCCCGCGCGGTCGTCCAGTCCTCGAACTCGACCCCGATCGGCAGGTACATCAATGGGTCGTGCGCCGACGTCTGGTCGGTGACCACATCGATCGGCGCGCCCCGCTCGAGCAGGTCCGGCACGATCGTGGCGGCGTTGCCGAGGACACCGATCGACAACGCCTTCCGCGCCTTCTTGGCTTCTTCCGCGAGCCGCAGCGCCTCATCGACCGACGACGCCCGTACGTCGAGGTACCGGTGCTCGATGCGGCGCTGGATACGGGACTCGTCGACGTCGATGCAGATCGCTACGCCGTCGTTCATGGTGACCGCGAGCGGCTGCGCACCGCCCATACCGCCGAGGCCGGCGGTCAGCGTGATCGTCCCGGCCAGCGAGCCACCGAACTTCTTCTCCGCGACCGCGCCGAACGTCTCGTACGTCCCCTGCAGGATGCCCTGGGTGCCGATGTAGATCCACGAGCCGGCCGTCATCTGGCCGTACATCGTGAGCCCCATCGCCTCGAGCTTGCGGAACTCCTCCCAGGTGGCCCAGTCCCCGACCAGGTTGGAGTTCGCGATCAGCACCCGCGGGGCCCATTCGTGCGTCTGCATGACGCCCACCGGGCGGCCGGACTGGACGAGCATGGTCTCGTCGTCCTTCAGCGTGGTGAGCGTCCGGACCATCGCGTCGAACGAGTTCCAGTCCCGGGCGGCCTTGCCGGAACCGCCGTACACGACGAGCTCGTCGGGGTGCTCGGCGACCTCCGGGTCGAGGTTGTTCTGCAGCATCCGCAGCGCGGCCTCCTGCTGCCAGCCGCGGGCGGTCAGGGTGGTACCGCGGGGAGCGCGGACAGGACGTGGTCCGGACATGGGTGATCCAGCCTTTCAGTTCAGCGGGCCGGTGACGGCCTCGGTCGCTTCGATGTAGGTGCCGTTGGCAACAAGTTGGACGGAGTGCTCGAGTTCGGGGGCGAGATGGCGGTCGGTGCCCGGCCCCTCGACGTACTGCCGGAGGGCTGCACGAGCGGCCGCGGTGGCCGGCGCCGGGTCGAGCGGTGCGCGCAGATCGAGCGCCCGGGCGGCGGTGAGGATCTCGATCGCCAGTACGCGCTGCAAGCCGTCGATCGACTTGCGCAGCTTGCGGGCCGCGGACCAGCCCATCGAGACGTGGTCCTCCTGCATCGCACTGCTCGGGATCGAGTCGACACTGGCCGGTACGGCGAGGCGCTTGAGCTCGGAGACGATCGCGGCCTGGGTGTACTGCGCGATCATGTGGCCGCTGTCGACGCCCGGATCATCGGCCAGGAACGCGTTCAGGCCGTGGCTGCGCGCGACATCGAGGAAGCGGTCGGTGCGGCGTTCGCTGATGCTCGCGAGGTCCGCGACGGCGATCGCGAGGAAGTCGAGTACGTACCCGACCGGAGCGCCGTGGAAGTTGCCGTTCGACTCGACGCGACCGTCGTTGAGGACGACCGGATTGTCGATGGCAGCGGCCAGCTCGCGATCCGCGACCGATGCCGCGTGCGCAGCGGTGTCGCGGGCGGCGCCGTGGACCTGGGGCGAACACCGCAGTGAGTACGCGTCCTGTACGCGGTTGCAGTCCGGGCCGCGATGGCTGGCGACGATCGCGCTGTCCTTGAGGATCACCCGCAGGTTGGCGGCGGCCTTTGCTTGACCAGGATGCGGCCGCAACGCTTGCAGGTCCTCGGCGAAGACCCGGTCGGTACCGAGCTGGGCCTCGACACTCATCGCCGCCGCC
>DASSDE010000651.1:0-2120 GCA_035697365.1 Kribbella sp.
CGCTGGCGGGTGAAGCAGCGGACGAACGCGTTCGCAATGTTCGGCGGGCACGACCTGGACATGACCGATGCCGTGTTCGAGGGCCGCGAGGTGACGATCTACGCGGTCGCCGTCTTCGGCGGGATCGACATCACGGTGCCCGAGGGCGTCACGGTGCGCAACGAGGGCATCGGCATCTTCGGCGGTTTCGCCGCGCAGGGCTCCGACGACCCGGACCCGAACGCCCCGACCGTGGTGATCAAGGGCCTCGCCCTGTTCGGCGGCGTCGGCGGTCAGTCGTCGGCGAAGCGGCACCGCAAGCGCTTCAAGAACAACAACAACCGCCACGGGCTGCACTGAACCAAATGTGAATGCGGTCCGGCCGCCGCTCTCGTAGCCTGCGGTCATGGCCGACTTCGTTCCAGCTGACTTCGACGTACCGCGAGAGCTCGTCACGCCGCGCTTCCGCCTGGAGCCGCTGGGCCCCGAGCACAACGCGCCGGACTACGCGGCGTGGACCAGCAGCATCGACCACATCCGCAAGACGCCGGGTTTCGTGGGGAGCAGTTGGCCACCGGTCGACGGGATGTCGCTGGACGGCAACCTCGGTGATCTGCAGCGACATGCGGACGACTTCGCCGGGCGTCGCGGGTTCACGTACACGGTCATCGAGACAGACGGCGACGTGATCGGCTGCCTGTACATCTACCTGTCGCGCAAGAATCCGGGCGCCACCGACGTCCGCTCGTGGGTCCGCGCCGACCGGGCGGAGCTGGACGTCGAGCTGTACGAGGCCGTTTCCGGCTGGCTGGCCGAGCGCTGGCCGTTCACGAACGTCGACTACGCGCCCAGGGCGTGACTCCTGATCCCATGCCCTAGATCCAGGACTTGAACCACATCCGGCTGAGCCAGTCCTGGTGCGGGAGCACCTTGTCGGTCAGGATCGGCCAGATGTAGGCGAAGTTCAGTACCACCAGTACGACGAACGCGCCGACCACTGCGCTGCCGACGAGCCGGCGCGGAGTCGCCGTACTGAGCGCCTGTCTCGCCGGCCCGAGGACCTTGCCGAGCACCAGCGCCAGCGCCATCACTGTGAACGGAATCATCGTGACCGCGTAGAAGAAGAAGATCGGTCTTTGGTCGAACCCGAACCACGGGATCCAGCACGTCACGAACCCGACGATCGGAACGCCGAACCGCCAGTCGCGGGACCCGATCCACAGCACCAGCGCGGAGATCAGCGCCAGCGCGCCGCCCCACCACAACAGCGGCGTACCGAGGGCAGAGATCACCTGCAGACACGTCTGGCCGGCCGGAGCATTGCAGCCCGGTGTACCGGGTTTGATGTCGTTGACCGCGTCGAAGCCGATCGGGCGGGCGATGATCGGCCAGCCGGCCGGGTTCGACTGGTACGGGTGGGTGGCGTGCTTGATGTAGTCGCCGGTGTGGAACGCGAGCACTTCCTTGTGGTACTCGAGCAGTGACCGGAAGTCGTCCGGGACGACCTTCATCACGCCGTGGGCCGGGTTGCTCGCGGCCCAGTTGTGGTCGTACGCGTTGTCGTGCAGCAGCCAGCCGGTCCAGGTGGCGACGTACGTGACGCCGGCGACCAGGACCAGGCTGACGAAGGCCGGCAGGCCGTCCACGAGCGCCGACTTCACGAACGCGAACCGGACGCCGAGTGCGCGCCGGGCTCCGAAGTCCCAGGCGAACGCCAGGACGCCGAACGCGGCCAGCGTCCAGACCGCCGACCACTTGGTGCCGAGCGCGAGGCCGAAGCAGATCCCGGCGGCGATCCGCCACGGGCGGACCAGCAGCCAGCGGCCGAGCGTCCGGCGGGCGCCGTCGGCGACCGGCCTGTCCAGGGTCTCGGCGTGCCGGCGGCGGGTCCAGTCGCGGTCGCAGACCAGGCACGAGACCGCCGCGACCAGCCAGAACGCGAGGAAGATGTCGAGCAGCGCCACCCGGGACATCACGAAGTGCAGGCCGTCGACCGCGAGCAGCAGGCCGGCGATGGCGCCGATCAGGGTCGAGCGGCTCATCCGCCGGACGGTCCGGATCACCAGCAGCACGGTCAGGGTGCCGAACAGGGCCGGCATGAACCGCCAGCCGAACGTGTTCATCCCGAACAGGTGCTCACC
>DASSDE010000652.1:0-2075 GCA_035697365.1 Kribbella sp.
GCGTTCGAGGACCGTGCGAAGAAGACCACGCAGGCGGTGGCCGAGCTGCTCAACATCGCGGGCGTGACCTTTGCCGTACTGGGTGACGGCGAGACCTGTACGGGCGACCCGGCGCGACGGTCCGGCAACGAGTTCGTGTTCCAGCAGCTCGCGATGCAGAACGCCGAGGTGTTCAAGGAGACGAAGGTCCGCAAGGTCGTCTCGACCTGCGCGCACTGCTTCAACACGTTGAAGAACGAGTACTCGCAGCTCGGCGTGGAGCTGGACGTCATCCACCACACCCAGCTGCTCAACCGGCTGGTCCGGGACGGCAAGCTCACCCCGGTCGCGGCGGCCGACAGCACGCTCAACGGCCAGAAGATCACGTACCACGACCCGTGCTACCTGGGTCGCCACAACCAGGTGTACGACGCCCCGCGCGAACTGCTCGACATCATCCCGGGCGCGGAGTTCGCCGAGATGCCGCGGAACCAGACGAAGTCGTTCTGTTGCGGCGCGGGCGGCGCGCGGATGTGGATGGAGGAGAAGCTCGGCAGCCGCATCAACCTCAACCGCACGACCGAGGCGGTCGAGACCGGAGCCGACAAGATCGCGACCGGCTGCCCGTTCTGCCGGGTGATGCTGTCCGACGGCCTCACCGCCAAGCAGGCCGACGGCTCGGCCCGCGAGTCCGTCGAGGTCCAGGACGTCGCCCAGCTCCTCCTGGCCTCTGTAAAGCGCGGCGAAAGCTGACCTGCAACTAGCTGCAAACCACTTCCTCCCCGGGCGGTCCAGACCATAAGATCCACCGTCTGCATCACCTGGGGAGGAATCCGCATCATGAAGTTCCGCCATGCCGTCGCCACTGCGGCCGCAGTACCACTCGCCCTCGGCCTGGCCGCCTGCGGCAACGGCGACCCGAAGGCCACCGGCTACAAGCCGTCACCCGTGGCCACCACCGCCGGACCGGCGCCGGCCACCACCAGGGCCGCCGATCCGGTCCAGCCGGCACCGGTCGCGCACCTGAACCGCGTCACGTTCGTCCCGGCGATGACGTCGGCGATCGGCAAGCAGAAGGCCTGGCACACGGTCGGTACGGTCACCGCCAACGGCTCGCCCCTGATGACGATGGACGGGGTCCAGACCACGAACCCGGTCGCGATGTCGATGGAGATGGCCGGTCCGGCGTTCCAGGGCAAGACCGCGAAGATCGTCGTGATCAAGAACACCGCGTACCTCTCGATCCCCGGGCTCACGCCGGCCGGGAAGTACAAGAAGTTCGCCTCCGGTCTGAACGCCCAGCTGAGCGAGCTGATCGAGGGCGGCGACCCGACCAAGATCTACAAGTCCTTCGACAAGTCCATGGTCGGCGTCAAGTTCGTCCGTACCGAGACGATCGGCGGACAGCAGCTCGAGCGGTACGCCGTGACCGTGAACACCGCGAAGGCGCTGGCGGCCCAGGGCAAGAAGGTCCCGGCCGGGCTGCCGAAGACGCTGACCTACTCGATGTGGCTGGACAAGGCCCACCTGGTACGGCGGATGACGTTCGACCTGAGCGGCGTGTCGATGGTGATGAACATGACCGACTACAACAAGCCGGTGCACATCACCGCGCCGCCGGCGAGCAAGATCGTGAAGTAACGACCACTATCGGCCACTTTCCCACCCGTACGTGTGAACTTCTCGTAATCTCTCGTTACGGATGTGATCACCTCGGGATGATCGGGTGGGTGGATGCCGATGTTGAGTACTCGACGTAAGTTCCTCACCGTCAGCGGAGCAGCGGCGGCGCTCGCGCTGAGCGGCAGCCTCCCGGAGATCCGGTCGGCGGCGGCCGGCTGGACCGGCCGCCCGGACCTGCGGGACCCGTTCACGCTCGGTGTCGCCTCCGGCGACCCGTTGCCGGACGCGGTGGTGATCTGGACCCGGCTGGCCCCCGATCCGCTCGCGCCGTTCGGCGGGATGGACCGGCGGCCGGTCGAGGTCCAGTGGCAGGTCGCGGAGGACGACCAGTTCCGCCGGGTCGTCCGCACCGGCACGGCGAAGGCCCAGCCGGAGTCGAGTCATTCGGTCCACGTCGACGTCCGCGGGCTGCG
>DASSDE010000653.1:0-31610 GCA_035697365.1 Kribbella sp.
GCGAAGACCACGGTCGCGGTCGACGGCGGCGCCAGCGTGAATGCGGTTCTCACGGCCGCGCTGAAGTACCGCGTGACCGGCAAGGTGGTCACGGCCGACGGCGGTCCCGTACCGAACGCGGACGTCACCTTGAAGGACACACCACTCGCGGCGGTCCGCACTGGCGACGACGGCGCGTTCACGATCGCCGACGTACCGGTGGGCAACTACACCGTCGACGTACGTCCGAACGCCTGCTTCTCACCGGCCAGCGCCGCGCTCGAGGTTGACGGCGAGGAGTCGCTGACTGTCCCGGTGAAGCTCGTGGTGGACAACGGCGGTTACAGCTGTGCCGTGACCGAAGGGGACTACCGGCGCGGTACTGACAAGGTCACCTTCGCGAGCGGGGTCTGGGCCGACGTGGCGTTGCCGTTCCCGGTGGCGTTCTACGACGGCACGTTCAGTGCTCTCAAGGTGGGCAAGCGCGGCCTGATCACCCCTGACCCGACGGCAGTGCCGGGGGACGTCGGACGGGCTGTCATGCCCTTCTACACCGGCCGTCCGCTGGACTTCGACGAGGGCGGCGTCTACACGGCGAGCACCAAGGTGAACGGCGAGGACGCGTTCGTGATCGAGTACCGCGACGCGACCGTCACTGCGCCGGACGGCTCCGGTGTGCATGCACAGGTCAGCTTCTCGGTCACGTTCACGCGCTCGGGAACGGTGATCGTCGGCTACGGTGACGGCGTCGGTGCGAACGGCCCGATCAGCGCCGGCTCCACGGTGCTCACCGGCATCCAAGGACCCGACGGGGTGAACGGGATCGGGTTCTCGAACGAGGCACCCGTGCTCCACGACGGGCTCGTCGTCACCTACGACCTGCCGGACTTCGGCTTCCTGGACACCAAGGTGCTCGACAAGAACGACAAGTTGCCGGTGGCCGGCGCGCAGGTCTCGATCGCGAACGCGAAGGGCGTCGTCGAGAACCTCACCACCGACGCCACCGGGTCCTTCCACCGCCAGTTGGCGACCGGCGACTACACGCTGTCCGTCGCGGCGAAGAACTACCGGTCCGAGAGCTACAAGTTCTCGCTCGACAAGCTGTACTCATCGGCCAAGGTCGAGGCACAACTCGCGACCGGTGTCGCCGATGTGACCACCGATGGCCTGGATGCCGTGCTCGGAACCGACCAGAGTGGTGCCGGATCGCTGACAGTGACGAACTCCGGCTCGGCTCCGATGACGTTCGAGCTCGGCGAGATGGGCCGGCACGTCGAACTCGAC
This sequence comes from Kribbella sp., assembly GCA_035697365.1. Lineage (GTDB taxonomy): Bacteria > Actinomycetota > Actinomycetes > Propionibacteriales > Kribbellaceae > Kribbella. Next base: position 1,264 of record DASSDE010000653.1, read on the forward strand.
GGCCCGAAGGTCGTCACGAACACCGCCAAGGGTGCACAGACCTCCATCGACCTCAAGGGCTGGAACGTGGCCGCAGCGGCGGGCACTTACAAGCCGTCGGCCACCGACAGTGCCGACGGGAAACCGGCCGGAACGAAGCCGGAGGCAACGATCCCGGTCGGCACGCTCTCCGGCGGAGACGTGATCACCAGCTTCAATCCGACGCCTGGAGTCGAGAGCGAACCGACGGGCCTCGGGTACGACGGCAACGTCTGGGTGCACGACTACGACGCGGAGACCAACACCGCGTACACCGTGAAGGGCCACAACACCGGCAAGGTGCTGCCGGCGTCGTGGAACCCCGACTACAAGGCGTTCGACATGGCGTTCGACACGCTCACCGGCGACATGTGCCAGCTGGAGGACAGCCCGAAGAGCTACATCCACTGCTTCGACCGTGAGACCGGCAAGGAGACCCGGCAGGTCAAGGGCGACTGGTCGACGGTCCAGCTGACAGGTCTCGCCTACGACGCGAACCGCGACGTGTTCTATGTCGGTGGCCGGAGCAACGGTCTGATCGGGACCATCGCGGGTACGTCGCACGCGACGCCGGGTCAGATGCTGTCGTACTGCGCGCCGCCGCTGCCGCAGGTGATGGGCCTGGCGTACAACGAGGCATCGGACACCATCTGGTACACCGACCGGGCCTCGTCCAAGAGCCGGCTGCTGCAGGTCGACCCCAAGGACTGCTCGCTGGTGAACGCCTGGTGGTTCCCGAACACGAAGGCGAACCAGGGTGGCGGTCTCGCTACCGACGTCACCGGCGCGCTCTGGGCCACCGACCAGATCTCGGACCAGGTCCTGCTGGTCGACGTCGAGGACGACCTGGTCACGGATCTGCCCTGGCTGTCGTTGTCCAGCACGGGCGGCACGCTGGCACCGGGCCAGTCGACGACCATCAAGGTGTCGGTGTCCGCCGACGACCTCGAACCCGGAGTCCTCGGCGCCGACATCGTGGTCACCTCGGACACCGGCGGTCAGTCCAAGAAGTACGTCCCGGTCACGCTCACGACGACCGACTACCAGGTCGGCGTGAACGCGGGCGGCTCGTCGTTCACCGACGATGCCGGCTTCACCTGGTCGAAGGACCAGGCGTACCGCAAGGACTCCGCCTGGGGCTACCAGGGGCGGACCACGACGACCTCCACCAAGGCGAGGATTGAGGGCACCGCCAACGATGCCCTCTTCCAGAGCCAGCGCAGTACGCACGATCAGGACCTGAACTACGTGTTCGGCAATGCCCCCAAGGGCAAGTACGTCGTCGACCTCGGCTTCGCGGAGATCGACAACGTCGACGCCGGTCGACGGGTCTTCGACGTACTCGTCGACGGAAAGGTGACGCAGTACGCCTACGACATTGCCCGTACGGTCGGCCCGCGGGTCTCGGACGTGCACACCGCCGTCATCGACCACGCCGGCGGCCCGCTGACCGTGGCGCTGAAGGGTAACCGCGGAATGCGAGCACCGACCGTCGCATCGCTGCGCGTCACGCACGACACTCGCGGTACTGCAGTGTGGCCCGGGCAGGACGATCCGCCGCCCGCGGATCCGGTGGTCCAGGTCGCTCCTGCCGGCCGTTCGTACACGAAGGCAGTCACGACGGGTCTGTACCGCCAGGGCACCACACGGACGCCGTGGACCGGCAGCTTCACCTGTGGCGTGCTGTGGTTCGGGTTCGACTTTCCCTTCTACGACACGACCTGGGACGGGGTGTGTGTAGCGCCCACGGGCATGCTCACCTTCGACCGGAACCGGGTCGGCGGGGACAACACCAACCTGCCGACGATCGGGAGGGGAGCCGACGCGATCTACCCGTTCTGGGACTACTTGAACGTCGACGCCGATGCGGGCATCTACATCGGCGTGACCAACGTGGACGGTCTGGACGCGCAGATCATCGAGTACCGCAACGTCACGTTCGAGGATGCGCCCGATCAGCGGGTCAGCTTCTCGGTCACGCTCGTCAAGGACGGCCGGATCCAGATCGGGTACGGCGACGGGATCGGCGGCGAGAACCCGCTGACCAAGGGATCCTCGGCAACGATCGGCGTCGAGGGGATGAACGGCGCCCCGGCGCTCGTGCACTCCTTCGACACGCCGTCGCTGACCGCGGGCATGGGGCTGGAGTACACGCTGCCGGCCTCCGGCACGCTCGAGGGCGTCGTCACCGACACCAACGACGCCAAGCCGATCTCCGGCGCGGTCGTCAAGCTCACCGCGCCGGACGGCGGAACCCGCACGGTCACCACCAACGAGAAGGGACTCTGGAAGGCCCAGATGCTGCTCGGTACGCACACGATGGAGGTGTCCGCACCGAACTACGTCACGCACACGGACCAGGTCACGTTCACGCAGAGCGGGCAGGCCGAGACGCGTGATGTCGGGCTCGCTACCGGCGTTGCGAAGATCTCGACCGAGAAGCTGGACTGGCATCTTGGCCCGAATCAAACGGCCCAGACGAAGTTCGTCGTGACCAACACCGGCTCGGCCCCGCTGTCGGTGTCGGTCGCGGAACGTGGCGCTGGTGGGGAGACCGACCTGCCTTGGCTCGCTCTGACCGGCGACGCGGCGCAGGCCCCGGTCGAGCTGGCAGTCGGCCAGTCCACGACCGTCACGGCGACAGCCGGTACGGCGGGAACTGATCCCGGTCTGCTCGTCGGCGATGTCCTCGTGTCGTCGAACGACGGGCGGCAACCGGCGCAACTCGTACCGGCCACCCTCGCGGCCTCGGCCTACTGGGTGGGAGTGAACGTCGGAGGTAGGGCGTTGACCGACTCCACCGGCTTCGCCTGGTCCGCGGACCAGGCGCTGTCCAACCGCATGTGGGGTCATGTCGGCGGTACGGCCAAGAACACCAGCGCGCCCATCGCGGGCACGGAGGACGACGACCTGTTCCGCACCCAGCGGACCGGCAAGACGTTCTCGTACGTGTTCAAGAACGCGCCCGCCGGCCACTACATCATCGGGCTGGGCTTCGCCGAGATCGACAACGTCAAGGCCGGCAGCCGTACGTTCGATGTGGTGGTGGACGGCAAGCCGGTGCTGTACGACCACGACGTCCAAGGCGCCGCGGGCAGGCTCACCGCCGACGTACACACCGCAACGGTCGAGCACTCGGGCGGAGACCTGAAGGTCGAGCTGATCGGAAACACCGGCCAACGCGACCCGATCCTCAGCACCCTCAAGGTCCTCGAGGACCCGCACCCGACCACGAAGGGATGAGCGAGCGGCCGGCCCCGTCACCTCCTGGGTGGCGGGGCCGGCCGTTTGCGTTTCGAGGCGGTAGGCGAGCCGTTGACACCACATCTCGGCTGGGGTTAGCTACCTGCTCAATGTGATCGATAACTTGGCTGGTCCGAGCCGAGCAGGGGAGACGCGCATGAGCCGTGCACGCGGGACGAGACGGGCGAGGACGCTGCTCGCGATGACCGCCGCCGTGCTGGTCTCCGGAGTGGTCGTCGCGGGCCCTGCTCGCGGCGAGCAACCGGCCCGCGGCGGCCTGGCCGCGGTCGTCGCGGACGGCGCGCAGGTCGTCGAGTCGCCGGACGGGAACCTTCGCGTCGTGATCGCCGCCGTCGACGGTCGTCTCACCTATGGCGTGACGAAGCGCCACGAGACTCTGGTCGGCGCGTCCGGGCTCGGCCTGGATCTCGCGGGCCGCCCGAGCCTCACCGAGGGCATGGAGATCGCTTCGGTGGATCGCCGGACGATCGACGAGACCTGGAAGCCGGTCTGGGGAACGTCGAGCGTGGTCCGCAACCATGCGAACGAGCTGACCGTGCACGCGGTCCAGCCCGGGACCGAGTTCAGGCTCGACCTGGTGTTCAGGGTGTTCGACGACGGCATCGGGTTCCGGTATCACTTCCCGGACCAGCCCGGCCTGGACGCCTACACCGTGACCGCCGAGCGAACCGAGTTCGCCCTCGATCCTGACGCGCGGAGCTGGTCACTCGCAGCCGGTACGAACTGGACAGCTGACGAGCAGCACTACCGCGACCAGCCGCTGTCCACCGTGGCGACCGCGCAGACGCCGCTGACCGCCTCGCCGGGCGCAGACTCGTACGTGGTCGTGCACGAGGCCGACCTGACCGACTACCCGAGCATGACGCTCAAGGCGCTGCCCGGACAGCCCGGCCGGTTCACCAGCGAGCTGATCGCGCTCCCCGACGGGACGAAGGCCAAGCTGAGCGGCGAGTTCTCGACGCCCTGGCGAACGCTGACCGTCGGCGACCGCCCCGGCGACCTGGCCGAGTCTCACCTGACGGAGAACCTCAACGATCCCTGCGCGATCTGCGGTGACACCTCCTGGATCAAGCCTGCTACGTACGTGGGCGTCTGGTGGGAGCTCCAGCGTCGCGCCACCACCTGGACCGCCGGTCCGCAGCACGGCGCGACGACCGCCCGGGTCAAGGAGTACATCGACCTGGCGAAGCGGGCCGGCGCCAAGTTCGTCCTCGCCGAGGGCTGGAACACCAACGCCGGCGGCGCCTGGTCAGGCCAGGACTTCACGACGCCGCAGGCCGATTTCGACCTTCCCGAGGTATTGCGGTACGCGGCCGAGAACGGCATCGGCTACATCGCCCACAACGAGACGCGCGGCGACGTCGACTACTACGACGAGAACCTGGAACGGATCTTCTCGCGGTACGAGGAGCTCGGGATCCATGCGGTCAAGACCGGCTACGCCACCAAGTTCCTGCTCGGCGGCGTCAACCGCAGCCACTACGACCAGGAGGCCGTTCGCCACTACCAGCGCGTGATCGACGCGGCGGCCCGGCACCACATCACGATCGACGCCCACGAGGCGATCAAGCCCACCGGCCTGGCACGTACGTACCCGAACATGATGACGGGTGAAGGCGTGGCCGGCATGGAGCAGCAGAACTACATGGGCGTGAACGGCAACCCGCCCGCGCAGGCCACGATCCTCCCGTTCACCCGGTTCATGGGCGGACCCGCCGACTACACACCCGGCGTCCTGAACGTCACCTGGGACCCGGCCCGGCTCGGAACCCGCGTCCAGACCACCTCGGCCGCGCAGCTCGCGCTGTACCCGACGTTCTTCAGCCCGATGCAGATGCTTGCCGACACCCCGGAGAACTACGCCGCGCATCCTGGATTCGCCTATCTCAAGGACATGCCGACGAGTTGGGACGAGACGCAGGTCCTGGACGCGGCGATCGGGGACTACGTCACGACGGCGCGGCGGAGCGGGAACACCTGGTACGTCGGTGCGCTCACCGACGAGAACGACCGGAACCTCCGGGTCCCGCTGTCGTTCCTTGCCCACGGCGCCTTCGTGGCCGAGATCTACGCGGACGCCCAGGACACCACCTGGAAGGGCAATCCGCTGCCGATCGAGATCAAGAGCGTGCTGGTCAGGTCGTCGACCGAGCTGTCCATGTCGCTCGTCGGCGGTGGCGGTCAGGCGGTCAAGATCCGGCCGGCGACGGCCGCGGACCTCGGCAAGCTGCAGTGGTACGTCGAGCCGCGCGCCGCGTACGGCAAGACGACGGCTGTGCTCGATCCCGTCACCCAGCAGGTCGTCGTGAAGACGTCGATCACCAATCCGGGCAGTACTGTCGGCGGGTTCCCGGTCCAGGTGTACGTCGACGGTCGCGCTGCCACCGACGTACGGATGATCCGGGTAGCGGGTGGCGGTGAAACGCGGACTGCCGAGTGGACGCTGCCGGCCGTCCAGGTGCCTGATCGAGATTTCAGGATCTCGGTGGGGGAGCACGGTCGGCCGGTGCTGGTGAAGCAGACGCAGTCGTTGCTCGACCTCGTCGGGGAACTGCGGCGGTCGGGCGAACTCACGCCATCCGCCGCGCGGCAACTGGAGCCCGCCATCCGTCGGGCCGACGCTGAGCTCCGCGATGGCAACACGACCGGGCGTCTGCTCGCGCTCCAAGACGTCCGGCTGGCTCTGTACAAGTTGCCTCTCGACGACGTGACGGCACAGGCCCGTACGGCGATCGACGAAGGGCTCACCGTCCGGCTCGGCGCACCGCAAGGATTGTTCTCGCTGCTCTTGACGGTGCGGCGTGGGGTCGATGCCGGGGGCATCGATGTCGCGTTGTCGGGCAGACTCGTCGCGGAGCTGGAGGCCGCGGTCCGAGCGGCGGTCGCGCATGACCCTGCGGCCATGCGCGACGCACTCAAGCGGTTCGATGCCCTGGTGGTAGCCGGTCCGGTCGCACCTGAGGTCAGCGAGGACCTCCTGGCTGCGGCCCGAGTACTCGTCGACGGACCCCGCACGATCGAGGCCGAGACTGCGCAGCTCATCGGTGGCGCGTGTCTGCGTACGGATCACACGGGCTACACCGGAACCGGCTTCGTGGCCTGCCTGAAGACGAAGGGCAGCGGCGTCCGGTTCAACGCGCCCGTCGCCGCCGACGGCCTGTACACCGTCCAGCTCCGCTACGCGAACGCCATGAGTACAGCCCAAACCATGACGCTCACCGGTGGGGCGCAGTCCATCCAGCTCCGGCTACCGAAGCTGGCGAACTGGGACACCTGGTCAGACGCGCAAGCCAGCCTCACGCTCAGCCCGTCCACCCCACTCACCTTCGCCTTCGGACCGACCGACAACGGCAACGTCAACCTGGACTCCGTCACCCTCGAACCAAGCCCAGGTGTCGTCCTGGCGTCCGAGTGACCCCCGTGACGAGTCCGACCGCTCGGTGGTTCAGTCGGTTGCCAGGCCTGCAGTTCCGCTCGTCGCGGTACCTGAAGTGTCCTGCAGACGCGTCAGGCTGCCGTCGTGCCCAACGGTGTAGGACGCGACGTCGCCGTTGCCCAGCCGAACCTGAAGCGTCTTGTTGTCCGGGCTGAGCGCTGCGTCGGTGCCGCCGCCGGTCGTGGGCGCTGCGACAGCCGCCAGCAAGGAGAGGCGTCCGTCGGAGCCGATCCGGTACGACGAGATCGTGGAGCTCGCGGCGTTGACCGTAAAGGCGTAGTGGCCGTCACGGGTGGTGACGAGCCAGCAGGCCGCGGCCTGGGTGTCGCTCACGGACGGGCTGATCGTACGCAGCCGGCCGAAACGGACGGCGTACGAGGACACCGCGCTCGGGCCCGCCTCGGAGACGATGGCGTTGCCGCGCCGATCGAAGTCGAAGCCGTACGGCGTCGAACCGGCCGAGTGATGCGGGACGGCGTGCCCTGCGTACCGGCCGTAGACGGTGAACGTGTCGATGGTCTGATCACCCTTGTGCGTCACGACGAGCTGACGTCCGTCCGGCGTGAACGAGACCTGCGCGGCTGCCGAATCGGTGTCACCGACCTTGCTGAGCTGCCTGGTCGAGTGCGGAAGCGGGCTCAACCGACCGTCCGGGCCGACGCGCAGTGCACTGATGGTTGCGCTGCCCTGGTTGAGGACGTACACGGTGTTTCCGTGGACGGTGACGCTCACGGGCCGGTCGCCGCCGGACGGTTCGACGTCCCGCTTCACGAGGCCTCGGCGGGTGATTGCCAAGGTCGAGATGGTGTCGTCGCCGGCGTTGACGACGAACAGCTGATCGCCCTCACGGACCACCGCGTTCTGTGATGCCAGCGAGGCGCCGAGCCCCAGACCACCGGTAGCGACCACGGTGCCGGGGCGCAGTCGCCCGTCCCGCAGTCGATCGAAGGTCTGAACGGCGTTGCCGGCCGGCGAGTTGGTTGCTTCGTAGACATGACCAACGACCTGCGTACGACTGGCCGGGGCCGGTGCCTGAGCGTTGGCGATGCCGGCACCGCCGGTGGCCGCGGCAGCGACCGCCAGCAACGGTGGCAGGGAACGGACGAACGTCTTGCGCATGATGATTCCTCCGACAGGAAAGGATTGAACGGATCGACAGTAGGTTCGAAACACCCGGCCGCCGCGCGGATCCGTCGATCGGTAAGGCTGCCGTTAGGCTTCTGCCATGCAGTTCCGGCGGGACGAATGCGATCTGCTCGACCGGCTCGTCGATGACGTCGGGTCGGGGGAGAGCCGGGCTCTGGTGCTTCGCGGCGAGGCAGGAATCGGCAAGACAGCCCTGCTCGAGTACGTGGTCGCGCGGGCTTCCGGTTGGCGGACGGTGCGAGCCGGCGGTGTGGAATCCGAGCAGGAGCTGGGCTTCGCGGGCCTGCACCAGGTGTGTGCTCCCGTACTCGAGTCCCCGACGACGCTGACGGCGTTGCCGGTACCGCAGCAGGACGCTCTGCGGACGGTGTTCGGCCTGGCGCCCGGCAAGCCGCCGGACCGGTTCGTGGTCGGTCTGGCGGTCCTGGGTCTGCTCGGTGAAGCAGCACGCGACCGGCCGTTGCTGTGTCTGGTCGACGACGCGCAGTGGTTGGACCGGGCCTCGGCACAGGTCCTGGGCTTCGTGGCGCGGCGGCTGCGCGCCGAGTCCGTCGCGATGATCTTCGCCGTCCGCGAGCCCGCGACCGGTAGCGAGGTCGCCGAACTGAACGGTCTCCCCGAGGCGTGGGTCGGAGGACTGTCCGACGACCAGGCCCGGGCGATGCTCGAATCGGCCTTCCCCGGGCCGGCGGATCAGCGGGTCCTCGATCGGGTGGTGGCCGAGAGCCACGGCAACCCACTCGCGCTGCTCGAGCTGCCCCGCGGCTTCACCCGGGCTGAGCTGGAGGGCGGATTCGGTACGTTCGGGCCGGTCGTCCTGCCGGGCCGCATCGAGGAGAGCTTTCTGCGCCAGTTCGCCAGGCTGTCGCCCACGACCCGGCATGTCTTGCTGGTCGCGGCGGCCGAACCGGTCGGCGATCCGGCGCTGGTGTGGCGCGCGGTCGACGGCCTCGGAATTGCGGTCGATGTCGAAGCGGCGTCACATGAGGCCGCCGAGCGGTTTGTGGACTTCGGCCCGCGGGTGCGCTTCCGGCATCCGTTGCTGCGGTCGGCGATCTACGGCGCCGCCACGAGCGAGGAACGCCGCCGCGCGCACTGGGCCCTGGGCGAGGTGACCGATCCGGTCACGGACCCCGATCGGCGAGCCTGGCATCGCGCTGCGGCCGTCGACGTACCTGACGAAGCCATCGCCGCCGAGTTGGAGGAGCGTGCCCGGCGTGCGCAGGCCCGCGGTGCAGCGGCCGCCGCGGCGGCCTTTCTGGAACGTGCCGCCGGGTTGACTCCGGACGCGAAGCGGCGTGGGCAGCGGCTGCTCGCGGCAGCGCACGCGACGTACGAAGGTGGTCTGCCGGCGGCGGCGCCGCGCCTGATCGCGCTGGCCGAGGCCAGCCCCTTGAACGCCCGCGAGAAGGCTCAGGCCGACGTGTTGTACGCGCGGAGCGCTTTCGCTCTCGGGCGCGGTCGGGACGCGACCGAGTCGCTCTTCCAGGCGGCCACGCGGCTGGAGTCGATCGATGCGGAGACTGCGCGCCGCACCCATCTGGAGGCCATCCGCGCGAGCTGGTTCCTCGCCGACCATGCGCCTGGGCTCACGCTGCGCGAGCTGGCCGAAGCCGCACACAATTCACCCCGGCCCGGGCCGGAGACGCCCGTTGACCTGCTGATCGAGGGTCTCGCCGTCCGCTACGGCCAGGGCTACCCGGCCGCAGCTGCTGTTCTGAAGAAGGCCGTCGCCGAGTTCTGTGTCACGGCGCCGACCGGCGAGTTCGGCTTGCTGCTGGAGTGGTTCGCCGGCTCGATCGCGGTGGACCTGTGGGACGACGAGGCCTGGGGAGTGATCAGCCGCCGCTACGAGCAGCGGTCGCGGGACGAGAGTCGCGCCGCGCTGCCGATCGCGCTGACGATGCGGATCGTCAACCTGATCGTCCAGGGAGAGCTGTCTGCCGCGGAGTCGTTGATGGAGGACTTCGACGCCGTCCGACAGGCGACAGGCATCTATGACGCCCCGTACGGAGGACTGCTGCTGGCGGTCTGGCGCGGACGTGTCCAGGAGGCCGAGGATGGGCTCGCCGCGATGGTTGACGATGCGACCAAGCGCGGTGAGGGCGTCACGCTGATCGCTGTCGGATGGTTGCGTGCCCTGTTGGCGAACAGCCTGGGCAACTACCAGGGGGCGGTGGTGGCGGGGCTGGAGGCGACCGAGTCGGAGCGCGAGATGGGGTACGTCACCCTGTGCTCCCTGGCCGAGCTGGTCACGGCCGCCGCCCACGCCGGCCGGCACGAGACGGGCGCCAAGGCGTTGGCGCGGTTGACGAGCATGACGGAGGCGACTGGCACCGACTGGGCGCTGGGCGTGACCGCGGCCTGCCGCGCGATGCTGGCGGATGACGACACCGCCGAGCAGGGCTTCCAGGAGGCGATCGCGCGACTCGGACGTACCCGAATCCACGGTGAGCTGGCTCGTGCCCACCTCTACTACGGAGAATGGCTGCGACGCCGCGGCCGGCGCAACGATGCGCGCCACGAGTTGCGGGCCGCGCACGCGATGTTCACAGAGCGGGGGATGGCCACGTTCGCCGCGCTTGCCGCTCGTGAGCTCGGTGCAGCCGGCGAACGGGTTCGCGAAGGCGCGACACCTGCGTCGACCACGCTCACGCCGCAGGAGACGCAGATCGCCCGCCTGGTGCGGGAGGGCCTGTCGAACGCGGAGATCGCCGACCGGCTGTTCATCAGCCCCCGTACGGTCGAGTGGCACCTCGGGAAGGTGTTCGCGAAGCTCGGCATCACGTCCCGTCGACAGCTGTAGCGCTCCTCCGGCCGGCCAACCTGGTTGGGGGACTGGGCGCCGGGCCCGGGTGGTCCCTGATGCGGGGATCGGGTCGATCTTGGTGTGCTTGTCGACGATCCCGGTGCGAGGAGGCATGAGTACGTGGTTGGCCGATGGCGGGCGCGACCGTTCCAGGTCCGGCTGGAGGTCGAGGACGGGCTCGTCACGATCCAGGTCAGCGGCGTACTGGGCGGGGACGCTGACCGGGTGATCCGTGACGAGCTGCTCGCCGTCTGCCGGCTCGCGAAGGCGATCCGGCTGGATCTCTGCGCGGTCAGCGAGGTCAGCGGCGATCTTCGCCTCCCGGCGTTCCTCGGCCAACTCCGTTCCGACTGCGAACTGACGCGCTGCCGCCTGCAGGTGACCGCGACGCATCCCCTCGTGCTGCAGGTACTGCAGTCCTGGGGAAACCGGCTCGAGTACCTGAACGGTCACTCGATCGACGTGTGAAGGAAGGAAGCGCGACATGGCAACTGTCTCGTTCAAGGCAGCCACCCGGGTCTACCCGGGCACCGACGTTCCGGCCGTCGACAAGCTCGATCTCGACATCTCCGACGGCGAGTTCATGGTGCTGGTCGGTCCGTCGGGCTCCGGCAAGTCGACGGCGCTGCGGATGCTGGCCGGGCTCGAAGAGGTGGACCAGGGAGCGATCTTCATCGGCGATCGGGACGTCACGAACGCGCCGCCGAAGGACCGCGACATCGCGATGGTGTTCCAGAACTACGCGCTGTACCCGCACATGTCGGTCGCGGACAACATGGGCTTCGCGCTGAAGATGGAAGGCCTGCACAAGGACGAGCGGGCCAAGCGGGTCATGGAGGCGGCGAAGCTGCTCGGTCTGGAGGAGTACCTCGATCGCAAGCCGAAGGCGCTGTCCGGTGGTCAGCGTCAGCGGGTGGCGATGGGCCGGGCGATCGTTCGCGACCCGCAGGTGTTCCTGATGGACGAGCCGCTGTCGAACCTCGACGCCAAGCTGCGCGTCCAGACCCGTACGCAGATCGCCGAGCTGCAGCACCGACTCGGTGTCACCACCGTGTACGTGACGCATGATCAGGTCGAGGCGATGACAATGGGGGACCGGGTCGCCGTCCTCAAGGACGGGCTGCTGCAACAGGTCGACACGCCGCTGCATCTGTACGACCGGCCGCGGAACAAGTTCGTCGCGGGCTTCATGGGGTCGCCGGCGATGAACCTGATCGAGGCGAAGATCACCGACGCCGGCGCGCTGATCGGCGACTATCTGGTGCCGGTCGAGCGATCTCTGCTGGCGAAGGCGGGCGACGACAAGACGCTGACCATCGGGGTTCGCCCGGAGGCGCTACACCTTGCGGACGAGGGCCTGCCGGTCACCGTTGCGGTCGTCGAGGAGCTCGGCTCGGACGCGTACCTGTACGGGACCGCCGAGCACACCGGCAACCAGCAGATCATCGCCCGGATCAGCACCCGTCAGAACGCCGAGAAGGGCAGCGTGGTCCACCTCGCCCCGAACCCGGAGAAACTCCACCTCTTCTCGTCCAGCACCGAGCAGCGCCTCAACGCCTGAGCCCGGAGGTTGTGGTCCAGTCGCGGAGGTCGGGCAGGTCCTCGAGGTTCGCCACGATGTACTCCGCGTGCTCGGCCAGGCGGGACTCGCACCAGGCCTTCAGCTCGGTTGCGCCTTGTGGCGTCCGGTGGGCGTTGTTGAGGGCGTCGATCACCAGGTGATAGCGCGAGACCCGGTTCCGTACGACCATGTCGAACGGGGTCGTGGTTGTGCCTTCCTCGATGAAGCCGCGGACGTGGAAGCGGTCCGCGTCCGGACGTCCGTGGACCACCTGGTGGATCGCGCCGGGGTAGCCGTGGAAGGCGAAGACGACGTCGACGTGGTCGGTGAAGAGTTCCTTGAACAGGATCTCGTCCATGCCGTGCGGGTGGTCACGACGGCGGACCAGCGACATCAGGTCGACGACGTTGACGACCCGGGTACGGAACTGCGGCAGCCGCTCGCGCAGGATCTGGGCGGCCGCGACCGTCTCCATCGTGACGACGTCACCGGCACACGCGAGTACGACGTCGGGATCCGCGGAGCCGTCGTCGGTACCGGCCCATTGCCAGACGCCGGCCCCGCGGGTGCAGTGCTCGGTCGCCTCGTCGATCGTGAGGTACTGCAGTTGCGGCTGCTTGTCGATGACGATCAGGTTCACGTACGAGGTCGACCGCAGGCAGTGGTCGGCCACGGACAGCAGGCAGTTGGCGTCCGGCGGCAAGTAGACGCGGCTGATGGTTCCCCGCGTACTGATCACGTTCTGGATCAGGCCCGGGCCCTGGTGGCTGAATCCGTTGTGATCGTTGCGCCACGCGGTGGAGGTGAGCAGGATGTTCAGGCTCGGTACGCGGGACCGCCACGGCAGGTGCTCGGCCTCCTCCAGCCACTTGCTGTGCTGGATCGTCTGGGACGCGCTGACCATCGCGAACGCCTCGTACGTCGCGAACATCCCGTGCCGGCCGGTCAGGGTGTAGCCCTCCAGCCAGCCGTGACAGTTGTGCTCCGAAAGCACCTCCATCACCCGGCCGTCGCGGGAGATCTTGTCGTCCGCGTCGGTCACGTGCTCGGCGAAGCCGCGGTCGGACGCCTCGAACACGGCACCGAGCCGGTTGCTGTTGGTCTCGTCCGGACAGAACAGCCGGAACCGGTCGGGGTTGGTCCGGTAGACGTCGCGGAGCAGCTCTCCGAGTTGGCGGGTGGACTCCAGCCGTACGCCTCCCGGCGCGGGTACGTCGACGGCATATTGACGGTAGTCCGGCAGGTCGAGTGGACGCGTCAGCAGGCCACCGTTGGCGTGCGGCGTCGCGCTCATCCGGAGCCGGCCGTCCGGATTCGCCCGGCGGACCACTTCGGTCGGCGATCCGTCGGCGTCGAACAGTTCCTCGGGCCGGTACGAGCGCATCCAGGACTCGAGCAGGCGCAGGTGGTCCGGGTTCTCCCGTACTGACGCGAGTGGGACCTGGTGGGCGCGGAACGTGCCGGCTATCTGCACGCCGTCGACCGTGTCCGGACCGGTCCAGCCTTTGGGCGTACGCAGCACGATCAACGGCCAGCGCGGCCGGGTGCCGTCCCAGTCACCGCCGCGTGCCGCGGACTGGATCGCGCGGATCCGGATCCAGGCCTGGGCGAGCGCCGCAGCGAACCGATGGTGCATGCCAGGCAGGTCGTCGCCCTCGACCTCGATCACGTCGTACCCGTGCCCTTCGAGCAGCGAGCGGACCTCGGCCGGGTCCTTGCGTCCCAGGACCGTGGGGCCGGCGATCTTGGCGCCGTTCAGGTGCAGGATCGGCAGTACGGCGCCGTCGCGGGAGGGATTGAGGAAGGACACGCCCTTCCACGATCCCTCCAGCGGACCGGTCTCGGCCTCGCCGTCGCCGACGACAGCCAGCGCGATCAGGTCCGGGTTGTCCATCACGGCGCCGAACGCGTGCACGAGGACGTAGCCGAGCTCGCCACCCTCGTGGATCGAGCCCGGCGTGGTCACCGAGACGTGGCTCGGGATACCGCCCGGCGCGGAGAACTGCCGGAACAGCCGGTTCATCCCGCCGGCATCGGTGGTGACCGCCGGGTACGTCTCCGTGTAGGTGCCCTCGAGATACCCGGCCGCCACCAGCGCGGGACCGCCGTGGCCGGGGCCGGCGAGGTACAGCATCTCCTGGCCGGTCTCGCGGATCAGCCGGGAGGCGTGCGCGTAGATGAACGACAGACCGGGGCTCGTGCCCCAATGCCCCAGCAGCCGCGGCTTGATCTGCTCGGCGGCCAGCGGTTCACGCAACAGCGGGTTGGCCATCAGGTAGATCTGCCCGACGGTCAGGTAGTTGTTGGCTCGCCACCACGCGTCCACACAGTCGAGCTCGGCAGGGCTCAGCTCGGAGAGCCGGTCGGCGATCTCTTGGAGGGAGGCCGTGGAGGCACTGGAGGCACTGGAGGCGCTGTCGGTCATCGGTGGGACGTCCTGTCTCTCGCTCGGGGCCCGGGGGCCAGGGAGGTTCGCAGGTGTGCTCGTGCTCGATGGATCCTGCTGCTGACTGTACCCACCCGCACTTCGAGCACCGCGACGACTACGCTGCCGGCGTGATTGTTGATGCGCACTGTCATGCGTGGCGGAGTTGGCCGTACGACTGGCAGGTCCCCGATCCGGCTACGCGCGGCAGCGTCGAGGCGCTGCTGTACGAGATGGATCAGGCCGGCGTCGATCGCTCAGTGATCGTGTCCGCGCGGATCGGCGCAGGGGATCCGCGGACCGACAACCTGGACAACAACGAGTTCGTCGCGGCCGCGGTCGCCGAGCATGCGGAGCGGCTGGTCCAGCTCGCGGACGTCGACTCGTTCTGGTCGGACACCCACCACACTCCTGGTGCGGCGGCGCGGTTGACCGAGGTCGTCACCCGGACCGGCGCGGTCGGCGTGACGCATTACTCGACCGGCGCCGACGACGGCTGGTTCGACAGCCCGGACGGGGTCGAGTTCTTCGGCCGCGCCGCCGAGCTCGGGCTGATCGTCAGCCTGCACACGCCCCCGGAGTGGCAGCCGGCGATCGGCCGGCTCGCGCAGCGGTTTCCGGCGATGCCGATCCTGGTGCACCATCAGGGCCACGTCCCGACAGCGCCGGACCGACTGGCCGACCAGCTGCCGCTGCTGCTGGCCAACGCCGCCTACCCGAACGTGATCATCAAGCTGTCCGGCTTCCACTACATCGTTGACCCGCCGTACGACTACCCGTACCCGACCGCCATGGCCACGCTGCAGCAGGTGTATGCGGCGTACGGCGGCGACCGGTTCGTGTGGGGCTCGGACTTCCCGGTGGCGCGCCGGCACCTCACGTACCGGCAATCGCTCGAGGTCGTCCGCCAGCACTGCCCGTTCGTGCGCGACGACCTCCCCGACATCCTCGGCGGCACCATGCAGCGGTTGCTCGAGGCGGCTAGAAGGTGATCAGTACCTTGCCGGGCGCGGGGGATCCGTCGGTCAGCTGCTCGAACGCCCGCTGCGCGCCGTCCAGAGTCACCCGCTCCGAGATCAGCTCGCCGATCGCGGCCGGCGCCGAGCTGACGTAGTCGGCCATCGCGGCGAACTCGTCCGCGGGATAGGTGAAGCTGCCGATCACGGTCCGTTCGTCGACCGACACCCGGTACGCGGACAGATCGAGCTGCGGACTCGCCATCCCGACCATCACCACCCGGCCACCGGTCACCGTCGCGCCGAGCGCATCGCCCAGCGACGCGGACGACCCGACCGCATCGACCGCGATCGTCGCCGGGCCACCGTGATCGGCGAGCTGCTCGGCCAACGGTGCGGCCTTCGGATCGAAGGCCACGGCGCCTAGGCGCTCGCACAGCGCCCGCCGTCCGGGATCAGGCTCGCTCACCATGACCGCAGCCGGTCCGGTGTGGCCGGCAGCAACGATCGCCGACTGCCCGATCGGCCCGCCGCCGAGCACCAGCAGCCGATCATCAGCGGTGAGGCCGCCACGGCGCAGCGCGTGGTACGCGACCGCCAACGGCTCGACCAGTGCGCCGAGCTCGGCGGGCAGGTCGTCGGCCAGCCGGACGAGGTTGCGGGCCGGTACGGCCACGTACTCCGCGAACATCGAGACCAGCGACGGGTCGACGCCGATCAGCCGTTTGGTCGCGCAGTGCTGCTCGGCATGCGCCAGGCAGGCGGGGCAGCGCCCGCAGGCGATCACCGGATTGACCGTCACCAGCTGACCCGCCTGCAACCCGCCGTCGACCGACGCGCCGAGCTCGACGATCCGGGCGGACGTCTCGTGTCCCATGATCTGACCCGGCCGGCGGCGTCCGTTCTCGCCGGTGAAGCCGTGCAGATCGGAGCCGCAGATCCCGGTCGCGATCGTACTGATCAGCACCTCGTCCGCCGCCGGCTCGGGCCGCTCCCGCTGCACGACCCGGAGGTCACCGAAGCCGTGCAGCACCAGCGCCCGCATCACTTGAGTCCCGTCGTGGAGATGCCGTCCATCAGCAACCGCTGGAAGACGGTGAAGAAGCCGATGATCGGCAACAGTGACAAGAACGACATCGCCATCATCTGCCCCCACGAGGATTGGCTGGTCGCGTCGACGAACGTACTCAACGCGACCGGAACGGTGTAGCCCTGGACACTGCGGCCGAGATAGAGCAGCTGGGAGAAGAAGTCGTTCCACGTCCACAGGAACGTGAACACCGCCGTCGTCGCCAGGGCCGGTACGGTCAGCGGCAGGAGCACGTGGAAGTAGAGCCGGTACGGTCCGCAGCCGTCGATCTTCGCGGAGTCGTCGAGCTCCCTGGGCAGACTGCGGATGAACTGCACCATCAAGAACACGAAGAACGTGTCGACCGCGAGGAACTTCGGCACCACCACCGGCAGGAACGTACCGACCCAGCCGAGGGACTTGAACATGATGTACTGCGGCACGATCGTCGCCTGGAACGGCAGCATGATCGTGCCGAGCATCAACGTGAAGAACAGTCCACGCAGCGGGAACCGCAGCCGCGCGAACGCATACGCGGCCAGCGAGCACGAGAAGATGTTGCCGAGCACCGCCGCCACGCACAGGATCAGCGAGTTCAGGTAGAACCCGGTGAACGGGACACCGAGCGCGGTCCAGCCGTCGACGTAGTTGGAGAACTTGAACTGCGACGGGATCAGTGAGGTGGAGGAGAAGATCTCGGACTCGGGTTTCAACGACGACGAGATCATCCACAGCAGCGGATAGCTCATGAAGATCGCGCCGGCGATGAGCAGCAGATGCAGTACGCCGCGCGGCAGCCTGCCGTTGCGGCGCGCGGAGGCCTTTCGTACGGCGGCCGTACCGATCCCGAGCGCCGTCACTTCGACCGGTCCAGGTAGAAGACCCAGTACCGCGAGGTCAGGAAGAACCCGGCGGTGAAGATCGCGATCGCGATCAGCAGCACCCAGGCCATCGCGGTGCCGTAGCCCATGTGCAGCAGGCCGAACGCCTGCTGGTACAGGTACAGGCTGTAGAGCAGCGTCGAGTCGACCGGGCCGCCGGAGCCGCCGCTGATCACGTACGACTGGGTGAACGACTGGAATCCACCGATCACCTGCAGTACGAGGTTGAAGAACACCAGCGGGGTCAGCAGCGGGAACGTGATCCGGAAGAACTGCTGTCGCCAGTTCGCGCCGTCGACGCGGGCCGCCTCGTAGTACTCCGCGGGGAGCTGCCGGAGCCCGGCCAGGAAGATGATCATCGGCGAGCCGAACTCCCAGACGGACAGCAGGATCAGGGTGTAGATCGCGGTGTGCGGGTTGGCCAGCCAGTCCGGCGGTGTCTGCCAGCCGAGCATCCGCAGCATGCTGTTGACCAGCCCTTGGCCGGAGAACAGCTGCCGCCACAGCACCGCGACGGCGACACTCGCTCCGAGCAGTGACGGGAGATAGAAGATCGAGCGGTAGATGTTGAGGCCGCGCAGCCCGCGGTTGAGCAGGGTGGCGAGCAGCAGCGCGAAGGCGACCTTCAGCGGCACCGACACGAACACGTAGAACAACGTGACCCGGACCGAGGCCAGGTAGCGCTCGTCGTGGAACAGATCGAGGTAGTTCTGCAGGCCGATCCACACCGGCGAGGACAGCAGGTCGTACTTGGTGAACGACAGGTAGAGCGAGGCGATCATCGGGAACAGCGTGAGGCCGACGAAGCCGAGCAGCCACGGCAGCAGGAAGACGAACCCGGCGATCGCCTCGCTCCGCCTCGTGCGGTTCACGAGGTGAGGGCCTTCGCGGCGTCGGACATGAACTTCTTCGCCGCGGCAGCCGGCGACACGTGGTTCAGCGCGACCGACTGCTCGGCACGGTTGAGCGCGTCACCGACCGCGGCCGAGTTGTCGGGATCGAGTTGCGACTTCGGCCGCGCCTTCGCGGCGTAGTCGCTCATGAACTGAACCTGCACCTGGTCGTACGGCTTGAGGGTGGGCGTGACCAGCCCGCGCGCGGCCGCCGACGCCGGAACTCCGCGCTCGACGCCGAGAATCTTCAGCGCCTCGGCGTCGTGGATGAAGAAGTTGATGAACTGGGCCGCGACCTGCGGAGCCTTCGAGGTGGCCGCGACCGAGAAGAACTGCGACGCCTGCACGAAGTCACCGGCCTGTTTGCCCCCGCTCGGCAGCCGCGTCATCGCGAGCTGATCCTTCATCAGGATCTGGAACTGCCCCAGATAGTTGGTCCACTGCGAGGCGAACACCGCCTTGCCGAGCGCGATCGGCGCGGCGTTGGCCGCGCTGTTGGCGATCTCGGCTGCCTCCAGCTGTCCGGTGATGTTGATCCCGGCGGCGCGCAGGTCCTGCCAGTACTGCAGATACTCGGTGACGTCGGCCTCGGTGTACGCGACCTTGTTCTCGGGTGTGTACTCCTCGGGATAGCGCTGCCGCATCCAGGTGGTGAACAGCGGGCCCTCGAGATGATCCACCGCGTACACCCCGGCCGGCAGCTTTGCCTGCAGCGTGCGCAGATAGCCGGCGAAACCGGCCCAGGTGATGTCGGCAGCAGGCGGCTCGACACCGACCCGCTCGAGCATGGACTTGTTGTAGATCAGCCCGGGCATGTTGCCGCCGATGGTGACGGCGTAGAGCTTCCCGTCGACCTGGCCCTGCTCGATCTGGCCTTTGTCGACGTCGCTGAGGTCGATCGTCTTGTCGTCGACGTACTTGGTGAGCTCGAGCAACTGTCCCTTGCGCATGTACTGCGGCACGTAGCCGCCACCCAACTGGATCACGTCCGGTAGTCCGCCGCCGGCGGCCTGGGTGTTGAGCTTCTGGAAGTAGCTGTTGAAGTCGGAGAAGCTCGCGGTCACCTTGACGTTCGAATGGGCCTTCCCGAACAGGGAGATCACCTGTTGGGTGCGCTTGGCGCGGTCGTCGCCGCCCCACCAGTTCACGAGGATCTCGGCGCTGTCTCCGGCGGCGTTGCCACCCCCGCCGCTGCTGCCGGCGACACCACTGCATGCGGTCAGTCCGGCTGCGGCGGCGCTCGCTCCGAGCGCGGCGCCAAGGAATGCGCGGCGTGTGGTCATGGTCGGTACTCCTCTTGCTCAGACGCTCGGTGGCAGCCGCGGTTCGATCGGCTGCAGGATCGCGCGGCGCTCGGGCGTGAGCCGTGCCAGCAGTTCCTCCGAGTAGCGGTATCCGCCGCGGGTGCTGGCCCACGCGGGACCGTACCGGTAGATCACGGTGCGGCGTTCGCCGTCCTTGGTGGTGCGGGAGGCGGCGCCGTGTGCGATCGTGTCGGTGAAGATCATGACGTCGCCCTTGCGCAGTTCGGGTGCGACGACACCGACCATGCCGTCCATCTGCGTACCGCGGAACTCCTCGAACTGCGGGTGCGGGAAGTTCGACTTGTGGCTGCCCGGGATGACGAGCGTGCCGCCGTCGCCGGGACCGATGTCGGTGAGCGCGACCAGTACGTTGACCTGGGCGCAGCGGAACACGCCGTCGACGTAGCGGTACTGCCCGCGCATCGCCTTGCGGTACCCGCCGGAATGAACCTGCAGGAAGCCGCCCTCGGTGCGCTTGGCCGCGAACGCTTCGTCGATGAACAGTCCGGCGACGTAGGACTCCTCTTCGCCGGCCCAGTGCCGCATGCAGTCGATCCACGACGGGTGATCGATCAGCCGCTCGAACGGCTCACCGGCCTCGATCACGTTCTGCAGCTCGTACTGCTTGCCGGGATCGCGCGCGCCGGCGGAGCGTTGCACGTTGCCCCACCAGTCGCCGGGCGCGATGTCGGGGAAGTTGTCGAAGGCCTCGTTGAGGTCGTCGATCAGCTCGGGCTCGACGGCCTGCTCCTTGATGAGGAAGCCGTTGAGGTCGAACAGGTAGTCGTCCATCGGGCTGGCAGCTACCGGAGCCTTGGCCGGCTGGGTGTGCTGGGTGGTTGTCACGGTCGGGACGTCCTCTCCACGGTGAGCTTGACCACACATTGAGGCAGGTATACACACCGCTGCTCAGAGGTTCAAGAGTGTGGCAACTAGTTCATGTTTGTGAACCACAGCAGAATGCAGGGGGTGACGATCTGAGGCGTGTTCACTAAGCTGAACCACGGTTTGTGATGGTGAACCGATCGATGCCGCCCGGCGCGGCGCTGGAGGCGTGCGATGGCGGAGTCGGTCAAGTCGGCGGAGCGAGTGCTGCGGATCGTCGAGTTGCTCGCCGAGGCCGGGCGGCTGGACTTCCCGGTGATCTGCGCGCGGCTCGCGCTGCCCAAGAGCAGTGCGCACGCGCTCCTCGCCACGTTGCGGACGACCGGGTTCGTCTCGTTCGACGCCGAGTCCCGCCTGTACGGGGTCGGCCCGCGCGCGTGGGAAGTCGGTCAGGCGTACATCGCCGACCTCGATGTTGCCGAAGCCGCGGGCCCTTATTTACAACGGGTCCGGGACGCGCTGGGGGAGACCGTGCAACTCGCCGTACTGGACGGCATCGACAACGTGTATCTGCGCAAACTCGACTCCGACCATCCGTTGCAGCTGGTCAGCCGGGTCGGCAGCCGGCTGCCTGCGTACGCCACCGGGCTGGGCAAGGCCCTGCTGGCCGGGCTGACCGATGACGAGGTCCGGCGGCGGTTGGCGGGCGTCGAGTTGCGCCGGTTCACCGCGCGCACCGTCGCGGGCACCGACCAACTGATCACTGAGCTCGCCCGGATCCGCAGGCAGGGCTACGCCACCGACCGGGGTGAGTACAGCGAGGGGGTGTTCTGCGTCGCCGCGCCGATCGTCGGGCCGACCGGCACAGTCGCGGCGATGAGTGTGTCGATCCCGGACGTGCGTGTGACCCCCGAGGTCCGGCGGCGCACCGCCGACACCCTCGTCGCTGAAGCGACGGCGCTGTCGGCCGAGCTGTCCGATCCCTCCCTCGCGCAGAGGAGTGTTCGACCCTGATGAAGATCACCGCGATCCGTACTGTTGCGCTGCCGCCGCAGCCGGCGATCGGTGCGGACCATCCCGACGCGCGCCGGCCGTCCTGGCTCGCGGACGGTCCGGTGGCCAACCCGATGAGCGGCTATCCACGCTATGCCGCGTACCGCCCGAGCTGGACGCCGACCTGGCCGACGTTCGGCTGTGTGGTCGAGGCGGAGGACGGGACCGCCGGTTTTGCGGTCGGCCAGCACGGGCGGCCGGTTGCTGCGGTGATCGAGGACTTCCTTGGTCCGCGGCTGATCGGCGAGGACGCCTTGGCCACAGAGAAGTGTTACGACATGGCGGTCCGGATGTGTGCGCCGTTCGGTGCGGCCGGGCTGGCGTCGTACGCGATCAGCGCGATCGATCTGGCGCTGTGGGATCTGAAGGGCAAGCTGCTCGGGCAGCCGGTCTACGCCTTGCTCGGCGGTCCGGTGCGCGACGAGCTCGAGTGTTATGCGACCGGCGGGGACGCCGACTGGTATGCGGAGCTCGGGTTCCGCGGAGTCAAGCTGCCCTGCAGGTACGGGCCGGCCGACGGCGTGGACGGGATCCGCAGGAACGTTGCCCAGGTGGCCGAGGCTCGCGCGCAGGTGGGCGAGGACGTCGAGATCATGCTCGACTGCTGGATGGCGTTCGACGTCGACTACACGGTCCGGTTGGCCGAGGCGCTGCGACCGTACCGGGTCCGCTGGCTGGAGGAGTGCCTGCCGTCGGCGGATCTGCTGTCGCATGCCGAGTTGCGGCGTCGGTTGCCGTGGCAGCCGTTGGCGAGCGGGGAGCACTGGTTCGGCGTGGAGCCCTTCCAGTACGCGGTGGCCAACCGGCTGGTGGACATTCTGCAGCCGGACATCAGCTGGGTGGGCGGTCTCACCCCGCTCAGACGGATCTGCGCGATCGCCGAGGCCGCCGGCGTTGCCGTGATGCCGCACGCGCCGGGCAACACCGCGTACGGGCAACACGCCTGTCTCGGCATCACCGCCATCACCTGGACCGAATTCTTCGTCGGCTCCCCACCCGGCGTCCCCCTAGCCGTCTCGGCCCGCGCACCAGGCATACCGACCCCGCTCGACGGCCGGATCACTCCCTCAACCGCACCGGGCTTCGGCGTCGAAATCAACCCGACAGAACTCCCCACCTTCCTCAACTGATACTCACCCTCACCTCGGGACCGCCCGCCGGTTGTAACAGGAGAGGGTTATCCAACCGACACCACACCGGCGCCGAGCCAACGATGGATGCGGGACACGCAACAGCGGGTGCGGACAGGCAGCGGTGGGTGCGGACATGTTATGGCCTGTCCGCGGTCCCGGCGACTTGTCCTAACCCGCCAGTTTCGGGTCCCGGGATCACCGTGCCTGACCTTGCGCCAGCTGACCACCGGTCCACGCACACGTTCGACAGGAGAGTGGACATCCCTCGATGGTGGGGGTTCTCCTCTGGTACACGAGCGGAGAAGCCGCACGTCGAGCGGATATCCGCGCGCATTGTGCCTTGTCTGCACACCCCACCAAATACAAGGAGTTGGGGCGGATTTTTCCTACCCGATTCGGAACAGGATCCTCCCCAAGTGCTCAGTCCTGGCGCCGCGGGCGGAGCGAATCGGCTGCGACTGCCTGAGCATTCGCGTCCGTTTGGTAGCGTACGTTGTGAGGTTTTTGGAGGAGAGCAGACGTGGTGGGTGACGACGACATCTCTGGGTGAGTCCCGGGGTGACAGGCCGCTGGCAGGTACTGCTGTGGCCGTTTTGTCGTTGTCTTGAATCCTGTCTCCCGCTGAGCGGCGGTTGTGTCTGTGTGCTCGGCGTCTCACCTCGAAGGTTCTCCGCATGTCTGATGCGTTCGTTGTCGTTTCCAACCTGTCCTTCTCGTGGCCTGACGACACGCCTGTCTTCGACGGGCTGTCGTTCGCGATCGGTGCCGGCCGCACCGGTTTGGTGGCTCCGAACGGCGCCGGGAAGAGCACCCTGCTCAAGCTCATCGCCGGCGAGCTCCAACCCACTGCAGGCAGCGTCACCGTCGACGGAGTGATCGGTTATCTGCCGCAGACCCTGCCGCTGGCCGGCGACCTGACCGTCGCCGAGGTGCTCAGCGTCGCGCCGATCATCCAAGCGTTGAACGCGATCGAATCCGGCGACGTCGCCGAGCAGCACTTCACCACCGTTGGGGACGACTGGGACATCGAGGAGCGTACGGTCGCGCAGCTCGACCGGCTCGGTCTCGGCGACCTGAAGCTCGACCGCCACCTGAGCACCCTCAGCGGCGGGCAGGTCATCTCACTGGGCCTGGCCGCGCAGCTGCTCAAACGGCCGGATGTCCTGCTGCTCGACGAGCCGACCAACAACCTCGACCTGGAGTCCCGGCGCAAGCTGTACGACGTACTCGAGGATTGGAACGGTTGCCTCCTCCTGGTCAGCCATGATCGGGCCCTGCTCGACCGGATGGACCGGATCGCAGAGCTGAATCGTGGTGAGCTGCAGTCGTACGGCGGGAACTTCACGGCGTACGAGGAGGCTGTGGACGCGGCTCGGGAGATCGCGGAGAAGAACGTGCGCAACGCCGAGCAGGAGGTCAAGCGCGAGAAGCGTGAGCTCCAGCAGGCGCGCGAGCGGGCCGCCCGGCGGGCGAGCAACGCCAGCAAGAACCTGGGTAACGCGGGTCTGCCGAAGATCTTCGCCGGAACGATGAAGCGCAACGCGCAGGAGTCGGCCGGCAAGGCGAACGAGACGCATACCGCGCGGGTGAACGACGCGAAGGCCCGGCTCGACGAGGCGGGCCGGGCGGTCCGCGCCGAGCAGACCATCGCGCTGCAGTTGCCGGCGACGAACGTACCGGCAGGCCGGACGCTGTTTCACGGCGCAGGTCTCGGCGTGCAGCTGGGCGGACGCGAGATCTTCTCCGACGTCGACCTCACCGTCCGCGGACCGGAGCGGATCGCCCTCACCGGACCCAACGGCGCGGGGAAGTCCACCCTGCTCAGGCTGATTCACGGCGACCTCGAGGCCGGGACGGGTCAGCTCAAACGCGCCGGCGGTCGCATCGCCTACCTGTCCCAGCGCCTGGATCTGCTCGATCTCGATCTCACGATCACCGAGAACCTGGCCACCTTCGCCCCGGCGATGCCTGAGCCACAGCGGATGAACCTGCTGGCCCGCTTCCTCTTCCGGGGCTCCCGCATCCATCTTCCGGTACGGGTGTTGTCCGGCGGTGAACGTCTCCGCGCCACGCTCGCCTGCGTCCTGTACTCCGAACCCGCGCCACAACTGCTTCTGCTGGACGAGCCGACCAACAACCTGGACCTGCTCAGCGTGAGCCAACTCGAAGGCGCCCTGCATGCCTACGAGGGCGCCTTCGTAGTGGTCAGCCACGACGAGCGGTTCCTTGCCGAGCTCAAGGTGTCGAGGTGGCTACGCCTCGCCGACCGCCGCTTGCTGGAGACCGCCGCGCCGGCCGTCGATGGCGACCGTGCCTGATGGATTCAGTGGTCGGTGGAGGTTGTGATGTGGGCCCATCGGGCGGCTTCGTCGGCGCGTGAGGTGGAGGCTTTGGCGGCGAGGTCGAGGGCGTCTTTGCCGAGCAGGAGGCGCAGCGGCGGTTCGTCGGTCGCGACGACCCCGATGATGGCCTGGGCTGCTTTGGCGGGGTCGCCGGGCTGGGTGCCGTCGGTCTCGACGCGGTAGCGGTTGATCTGGCCGACCGTGGACTCGTAGTCCGCGCCGACCGGGTGGAGGGTCATCGAGGAGCCGCCCCAGTCGGTGCGGAAGGCGCCGGGCTCGATGATGGTCACCTTGACGCCGAACGGTTTCACCTCGTTGTTCAGCACCTCGGAGAATCCTTCGACGGCAAACTTGGCGGTCTGGTACGCGCCCATGCCGGGTGTGCCGCCGGCGCGGCCGCCGATGGACGAGAACTGCAGGAAGTGCCCGCTGCGCTGGTTGCGGAACACCGGGAGCGCCGCGCGGGTGACGTTGACGACCCCGTACAGGTTGGTCTCGATCTGGGCGCGGAAGTCGTCCTCGGGCATCTCCTCGATCGGGGCACTGTTGGCATAACCAGCGTTGTTGGCCACCACGTCCAGGCCGCCGAACACGTCCTGCGCGGTCCGTACGGCGGCCCGGGCAGCCTCGGCGTCGGTGACATCGAGGGCAACGGCGTGGATCGCGTCGCCGTACTCCTTGACCAGGTCGTCGAGCTGTTCGGGGCGGCGGGCGGTGGCCAGTACACGGTCGCCGTTGTCGAGTACTGCCTTGGTCAGCGCCCGTCCGAGGCCACGCGAACTGCCGGTGATCAGCCAGGTCTTACTCATGTTCGTCTCCAGTGAGGTTGTAGGTCGTCACACTAATGTAGCGATTGACTGTTCTAACTGACTCATCAGTGTGGCGTTAAAGAGTGTAACCGCCACGCCGTGTAGGTTGTTCCCGTGAGAGCCGACGCCGTACGGAACCTCGAAACGATCCTGAGCACCGCCGCGCGACTGCTGGCCGCCGATCCGGGCGCGAGCATGGTGAAGATCGCGGCCGAGGCGGGCGTGGACCGGCGTACCGTCTATCGCCAGTTCGAGTCGCGGGAGGCGCTGCTCGCCGCTGTCTATGCGGCGCGCTACGACGCCGTTGAGGTCGCGTTCGAGAACGCGCGGTTGGGCGAGGCGCCGGTTGCGGTGGCGCTGCACCGCTACGCAGAGGGCATCATCACCGCGACCCGTCAGTGGCCGGTCGCGTTCGACCAGATGACCGCCGATCCCGCGACCGCGGTCCGACGCCAGGAGTTCGGGGAACGGCTCGATGCCTTCATTCGCCGAGCCATCGACGAAGGCCTGTTCCGCGCCGACCTCCCCGAGGGGTGGATCGAGGGGCTGCTACGTCAGGTCATCAAGGTCGCGGCCGACGACGTCCCCCACCTCGAGGCCGCCCAGGCGGCCGACCTCGCCGTCGCCACCATCCTCAGCGGAATCGGCCGATCCTGACCCGCCGCGCGCTACCGGTTGGATGGCAGGTGGCGGGTGTCGATCAGGTCTTGGGCGACGTCTCGTAGTTTGCGGTTGTGCGTCTGCGAATACCGACGCAGTACGTCGAACGCCTGGTCGGGGTCGAGATCGAAGCGTTCCATCAGGATTCCCATCGCCTGACCGACCAACTTGCGGGCATCGACGGCCTGAGTGAGGTTCTCGCCGCGGCGCGCGGTTCCGATCGCAACGGTCGCGTGCCGGGCCAGGATGTGGGCGACCGCCAGATCGTCGGCGCTGAACGAGTGCGGGCGCTCGCCGTAGACGCTCAGCACCGCCTGGGTGCGTCCCTCGACGGTGAGTGGTAGGTGCATCGCGCTGAGAATGCCGGCCGCGACCATGTCGTCGCGCCACTGGTCCGACCAACGGCGCTCCGCGGAGATGTCCGGGATCAGGATGACCTCGGCACGCTCCACGGTGTCGGTCAGCGGACCTTCTCGGTCTTCGATCTCCCGCTGCCGAAGCTGCGTCAGCTTGAGGTCCGTGAGCGCCACGAACTCGGGGTCCAAGCCGTTCGCGAACAGAGTCACCGAGGCGTACTTGCACGACACCGCCTGTAGCGCGAACTGCGCCACGGCCTGGACGGTCTCTTGGACGCCGCCCGCCGCATGCAACTCTTCCGCCAGCCGAGCAAACTCCGCGGCAGCCCCGAATTCCGCATCTCTCGCCACTGATACCCCCACTTTCAGACACGCCAACGCACCGCTAACAGGTGCACCCACGTCTCCGGAGTGATCGCAGCAGACCAATTATGCACGCGGCCGGACCTGTTACCAGTACCGACCACGACCACATCCCACGTCCGTGCCTGGTGTAGAGCGAGACGTGGTGGGGCACTGCGACAGTACGGCGGTCGAGTCACCCGGGTGAGGCGATGGCTGAGGCTGTGCCGTTCAGCCCAGTAGCGGTGCAGCCGACCCCGCCGACGGTGCGCGTCGGCTGGTCAGCTTGGTTGGTTCGGTTGGCTTGGTTCGGTGCCGAGGCCGTACTTGCGGAGCTGGTCGTCGAGCGTTCCGTGGTTCTGCGCGTCGATGAACTCCAGCGACAGGGCGCGGAGCTTCACGTTCGAGTTCTGCGAGCAGCGGGTGAGGACCTTGAACGCGATGTCCGACGTGAGGCCGTACCGGTGCATCAGGATTCCTTGCGCCTGACCGATGGCTGCCCTGGTCCCGAGGGCGATGTGCAGCTGCTCGACGAGCTTGGCGCTGTCGTCGTACAGCTGCACGTTGTCGAACGCGACTCCCGCATTGAGCGCGAACAGCAGGACGACGTCGTACGACGTACTGCCGAAGGCGTCCGGCTTGATCGAGAACAAGCTGAACGCGGCGGCGCTGCTTCCCCGCGTGGGCAGCGGCAGGAACACACAGCTGCGATAGCCGGCATTGATCGCTGCAGCGGCGAAATCATCCCAGCGGAAGTCGGCCGCCAGGTCTCCGATCCGGTGCGGCTCGCCGTACTGCAGAGTGTCGCGCAGCGGACTTGCCGAAGCGACCAGTTGCGCGCCGAGAGTAGCGCGCGCCGGTTCGGCGACTGCCTCGGCGATCCGATGGTGGCGAGCCACGATCTCCGGCTCGCCGTTGGTCAGGACCGCGACCGACGCCTCGTCGCAGTCGGCGACCGTTTGCACCACACGCGTGACGAACCGGCTCAACGTGCTGGTGACGTCGTCGTCAGCCACCAACCGGCTGATCTCGGACAGCTCCTGGGCGAGCTCCAGAATTTCGTCGCTCATACCGCCATCTTGCACCGCCGAGCCGCATCGTGGACCGGTCGGCTAACGAATCGGGAGCGACCGGGGGAGGCCGAACGCGGGAAGGACCGTGTTTTCGAAGCGGATCATCGCGCTGATCCGGTCGCCGGCGAGGGTGAGTACGTACACGCCGGTTCCGCGTCGGACACCGCTCGGGTCGCGCAGGTAGGCGCCGAAGGCGGGCTGGCCGTTGGCTCGGGTCGGTACGAGGTCGAAGCTGCGGCCGGCCCCGAACAGCAAGCTGCAGAACTGCGCCACCAGGTCACGGCCCTCGTACTCCAGGGGGAGCGGCGGCATCGACATGAAGACGTCGTCGGTCAGCAGGGCTACCAGTGCGTCGACGTCGGCGGTCTCCCAGGCCTGAACGAAATGCGCCACGATTGCGTTCTCGGCGGGTGAGCCCGCGGGCGGAGGTGGCGCTTGGTCGGTGACCCGTCGGGTCTCCAGGCCGGCGCGGGCCCGTTTGAGCGCACTCTTGACCGAATCGACGGTGGTGTCGAGCATCTCGGCGACCTCGTTCGCGTGGAACCCGAGAACGTCGCGCAGGATAAGGACAGCAAGCTGGCGGGGCGGCAGGAGCTGCAGAGCGGTGACGAAGGCGAGCGAGATCGACTCGGCCTGTTCGTAGCGGGCCTCGGGGCCGAGCGGGACGTGGATCGCGTCGTCGAGGAGGGCATCGGGGAAGGGTTCGAGCCAGACGACTTCGCCGAGGCGGGTGGGTTCGGGCGGCTCGACGCCGGGGATGTCCCAGGCCTTGGCCGGGCGCCGGCCGGCCGAGCGAAGCGTACTGAGACACCGGTTGGTGGCGATCCGGTACAGCCAGGTGCGGATCGACGCGCGACCGTCGTACCCACCGAGACCCCGCCAGGCCGACAACAGGCTGTCCTGCAGCGCGTCCTCGGCATCCTGGAACGATCCGAGCATCCGGTAACAGTGCACCTGGAGCTCACGGCGATGCGGCTCGGTCAGCGCCCGGAACGCCTCGTCGTCTCCGGCCCGCGCCCGGCTGATCAGATCGGCTCTGATCGACTCCACTTCGCCGCCTCTCCACTGCACTTGTCTTTCGCCTTCACCTTATGGACGTCGGCCGCAGGCGAAAGGGGGCGGTGCAGGAGCGACCCCTTTGCGATTGTCGCGACGTCTAGCTCAGTGGTAGCCGACAAGCGCAGAGACAAGGAGTACCGCAATGGGAAGAATCGTCGTCAGCGAGAACATCTCGGTCGACGGAGTCATCCAGGACCCGACCGGTGCGGACAACCTGGGACGCGGCAACTGGTTCGCGCAGATCGGGGAGCAGAACCTCGGGGCGTGGGCCAAGGACGAGCTCGATGAGGCGCTGGGGGCCGAGGCGCTGCTGATGGGGCGCCACAGCTACACGTGGTTCGTCGCGCGGGGATGGGCATCGCGGACCGGTGAGTGGGCCGATCGGCTGCGCAGTCTGCCCAAGTACGTCGTCTCCTCCTCGGCCCTCGACGGTCCGGAGTGGGGCAACACGACGGTCCTGAAGGGTGACGTGCTCGACGAGGTCTCCAAGCTGAGGCAGGAGGTGGACGGAGACATCGTCGTCTACGGCAGCGGTCGTCTCGTACACACACTCTGGGAGCACGACCTGATCGACGAGCTACGCCTGATGACGTACCCGGTCGTCGTAGGAGCCGGCGCCCGCCTCTTCGGCGAGACCACCACGGCGACGCCTCTGCAACTCGTCAGCACGCGCACCGTCGGCGACGGCCTGGCCTTCCTCACCTACCATCCGACCCCCAACGCCTGACTGCCGGCCCGGCGGTGGGATGGAGGGCGGGCTGATCGCAGGGCTTCGGACCACATCAGGGCGACTGCTGACATGAGTCCGCATTGCTCGTCGCGCTTGACGGCTTGTGGTGGTGTGATGGTCTTGTGGACGATGAGGACGAAGTGGTCGAGTTCGGGCGCCCGCGCTTGCCTCGCTGGCTCCGGACGGGTGCGCTAGCCCTTCTG
>DASSDE010000654.1:0-2927 GCA_035697365.1 Kribbella sp.
GGCCGGCGTACCGTCGCTCGCCGTCGGCTCTCCACCTCAGAAGGAGTTCGGGGGCCTGCCGCACCCGACGGTGCTGGCGGTGTGTGCGCTTCTCGGGATCGAGGAGGTGTACGCGATGGGTGGCGCGCAGGCGATCGCCGGGTTCGCGTACGGCTTCGACGGCTGCCCGAAGGTCAATCTGATCACCGGCCCGGGCAACATCTACGTGGTGGCCGCGAAACGGAACCTGCTCGGCGAGGTGGGCATCGACTCCGAGGCCGGCCCGACCGAGATCGCGATCCTCGCCGACGACACCGCCGACCCGAAGCACGTCGCCGCGGACCTGATCAGCCAGGCCGAACACGACCCGATGGCCGCGAGCGTGCTGGTCACGCCGTCGGAAGCCCTGGCCGCAGCGGTGGAAGCCGAGCTTCCCGTCCAGGTCGCGAAGACCAAACACGCCGAGCGGGTCACCGAGGCACTCGCCGGGCAGCAGTCTGCCGTCGTTCTGGTGGACGACCTGGACCAGGGCACGGCGGTCGTGGATGCGTACGCCGCCGAGCACCTGGAGATCCAGACCGTGGACGCCGAGGAGCGCGCCGGGCTGATCACCAACGCGGGCGCGATCTTCGTCGGCGGTTGGTCGCCGGTCTCGCTCGGCGACTACTGCGCCGGGTCCAACCACGTCCTCCCGACCGCCGGTTGTGCCTGTCACTCGTCGGGTCTGTCCGTGCACAGCTTCCTGAAGGCCGTGCACGTCGTGAACTACACCCGCGACGCGCTCCACGAGGTCGCCGGCCACGTGCTGGCGCTGGCGCACGCCGAGGACCTGCCCGCCCACGGCGCCGCGGTGTCGGCGCGCTTCGGTGAGGAGAACTGAATGGGCCGCTTCGACGGGCTGCCGATCCGCGAGGAGCTGAAAAGCTTCGAGCCGTACGGCGCCCCGCAGCTCGACGTCCCGGTGCTCCTGAACGTCAACGAGAACCCGTACCCGCCGAGTGCGGCGACCGTCGCCGACGTCGCCGGCTCGGTCGCGGAGGCGGCCCGCGGGATGAACCGCTACCCGGACCGCGAGTTCCTCGGTCTCCGCGCGGACCTCGCGGCGTACCTGGCCCGGGAGTCCGGCGCGCACCTGGAGCCCGAGCAGCTCTGGGCGGCCAACGGGTCCAACGAGGTGATGCTGCACATCCTGCAGGCGTTCGGCGGTCCCGGCCGGACGGCCCTCTCGTTCGCCCCGACGTACTCGATGTATCCGGAGTACGCCCGGGACACGAACACCGCCTGGGTCACCGGCCGCCGCGCCGAGGACTTCACGCTGGACCGGAGCAAGGCGATCGCCGCGATCTCCCGGCACCGCCCGTCGGTGGTGCTGCTCGCCTCGCCGAACAACCCGACCGGGACGGCGCTGCCGATCGACGTCACGGAGGCGATCGTGGCGCAGGCTGCCGCGCTCGGCTCGGTCGTGGTGGTCGACGAGGCGTACGCCGAGTTCCGCCGGGCCGGTACGCCGAGCGCGACGTCGCTGCTGCCCGCGTATCCGAACCTGGCCGTGTCCCGGACGATGTCGAAGGCGTTCGCGATGGCCGGCGGCCGGGTCGGATACCTTGCCGCGAGCAAGCAGTTCGTGGATGCGCTGCGGATCGTCCGGCTGCCGTACCACCTGTCCGCGATCACGCAGGCGACCGCCCGCGCCGCCCTGCGGCACTCCGGCGAGCTGCTCGGCCGGGTCGAGCAGTTGCGCGTCGAGCGCGACGAGACCGTCGACTGGCTGCGAGCCTCGGGCCTGCGCGCGGTGGACTCGGACGCGAACTTCGTCCTGTTCGGTACGTTCGCGGACCGGCACGCGGTGTGGCAGGCGTTGCTCGACGACGGCGTGCTGATCCGCGAGACCGGGCCGGACGGCTGGCTCCGGGTCTCGATCGGCACCGGCGAGGAAATGGCCGCGTTCCGCTCCTGCATGGAGCGCATCCTCAAGACCGACACGGGAAGGCTGTCATGACGCGTACGGCGCGGATCGACCGCGAGACGAGCGAATCGAAGGTTCTGGTCGAGCTCGACCTGGACGGCACCGGTCGTGCCGACATCTCGACAGGCGTCGGGTTCTACGACCACATGCTCAACGCGCTCGCCAAGCACGCGCTGCTCGACCTGCACGTGAACACGGTCGGCGACCTGGAGATCGACGCGCACCACACGGTCGAGGACACCGCGATCGGCATCGGCCAGGCGCTGCGCGAGGCGTTGGGCGACAAACGCGGCATCCGCCGGTTCGGCGACGCGACCGTGCCGCTCGACGAGGCGCTCGTGCACTGCACCGTCGACCTGTCCGGTCGGCCGTACTGTGTGCACACCGGCGAGCCCGACGGCCAGGTGTACGCGATCATCGGCGGCGACTACGCCGGATCGCTGACCCAGCACGTGTTCGAGACGCTCGCGTTCAACGCCGCGATCTGCATCCACATCCGGGTGCTGTCCGGCCGCGACCCGCACCACATCGTCGAGGCACAGTTCAAGGCGTTCGCGCGGGCGCTCCGGGCGGCCGCCGAGCAGGACCCGCGGCAGCCGGGCATTCCCTCCACCAAGGGCGCCCTGTGAGCAAGAAGGTTGTGCTGCTCGACTACGGCTCGGGCAACATCCGGTCCGGCGAGCGTGCGCTGCAGCGCGTCGGCGCCGACGTCACAGTGACTGCCGACTTCGACGAGGCCTGCAACGCGGACGGCCTGCTGGTGCCGGGCGTGGGCGCGTTCGAGGCCTGCATGACGGGGCTCAAGGCGGTCCGCGGTGACGTGGCGGTCGACCGTCGGCTCACCGGCGGCCGACCGGTGCTCGGGATCTGCGTCGGCATGCAGATCCTGTTCGCTCGCGGCATCGAGCACGGTGTCGAGACCGAGGGCTGCGAGCAGTGGCCGGGCACGGTCGAGCGCCTGCAGCCCGCGGACGCCCAGCCG
>DASSDE010000655.1:0-11999 GCA_035697365.1 Kribbella sp.
GGGTCGACGGCCTTCATCGCCCGGACGAAGTCGAGGAACCCGTCCTGCCGGCCGGTGGTGTACTCGATGCTCAGCGTGGCGCCCTGCACCGGGATCGCCCCGTGCGTCCCGTCCCCGAACGTGATCGTTCCGTCGGCCTTCCCGACCTCGTACACCTGATCCGTCGCACCCGCAGTCGCCAGCGAGTCAACCCGCTTCCACTCCACTCCGTTCACCGTGAGCACCGGCTCCGCAATCGGCCCCGACGCGGCAGTCGCGTCGGCAGGCAACGCGATCGGGTTGTACCGCGTGCGGTACGTCTGGCCGGCGGCGCCCGTGCTCGTCTTCCGGTTCACCAGATCGCAGCCGCTGAACAGCCCGTCGTCGTCCTGGTACGTCGTCGACGCAGCCGTCTGCCGGCTCCATCCACCCTCGATGAACTGCCGCACGCGGGTCTGCGGGTCCTGGTCCCGCCAGTACCGCTGCCCGTCGAGGAACGGCTCGTTGCCGTACTCCCAGGTCTTGATGCCGTACGGGGCCGGATGCCCGTTCGCCGCCCGGACCTCGGCCCAGTCGGTGCCGCCGTTCGGATTGGTTGCGGCTCCGTCGCTGGGTGAGTTCATGTACTCGACGTAGTCGGCCGCGTCCTGTGCCGTCTGGTTGATCGACGGCACCATCACCATTGTCTTCGCGCCGAGCTGGGAGACGAGCGACTCCTCCTCGTCCGGCCCGAACCCGTTGCGCGCGGCCGGCAGGTTGCCGAAGCGTACGGCAGCGAAACCGCCGGACGTCTGGCATCCCCGCTGCGCCACCGGGCCGATCGCCTTCTTGAAGTCGAAGAAGTTCGCCACCGTGCCACCCGGGTAGCGGATCAACCCGAGGTCGGCGGCGTGCGCCGCATCGGCGAACCCGGCCGCGGGGCCCGCGGTCGCCGGGTCCCAGGCGCCGAGCTCGTTGTCGATCCACCGCGCGTTCGCACCGAAGATCTCCGGCGAGATCGGTGGTGCAGGCACGCCGTCGGACATCACCAGCGGCCCACGATCAACCCGGATCCCGATCCGCCCGGCGGCCGCATGCGTCGCACCTGGCTGGGCTGCGGCCGGCAGTTGGGTGAGGAGCGCGACGGCCGCGACTGCGACCACCCCGGTCCGCGACCTCATGACCGCACCTGCCGACTCGTTTGCACAGCGCGGATCCGCGCGATGTCGAACTTCTCCGACCGGTCGAACCCGTACAGCCCGTTCTGTTCCTGAAACACGTCGGTCAGCTGCGTGTAGCAGTACCCGAACATGTCCGGATCCTCGAGCAGCACCCGGGTCAGACCCTCGAACCGCTCGTAGAACTCCTCCAGCGATCCGACGCGCTGCCCGTATCCCCACGACTCCCGGCGATCGGTACCGCTCGCCGCCGCAGCCTCCGCGTTCCACCAGATGCCGCCGTACTCACTGACCATGTACGGCTGCCCGCCGTACGGAAGCGACTGCGGCGCACCTTCCCGGCTCACGTTGCCGAACGGCTCGCCCTTCGCCAGACCGGCCAGCTGGCGCGCGAACGCCTCCGGATCCTGCTCATAAGAGTGGCTGTCCCAGATGTCGGTCTCCGGAACGCGGTGGCTGTAGCCGGAGGCATCGATCACCGGCCGGGTCGGATCCGCCGTCTTGGCCGCGCGGAACATCGCGCGGGTGACGTCGTCGAGCTGCGTCTCCCGGTCGTGCAGGTCCTGGTGCGTCTCGTTGAGCGGGCACCAGCCGATGATCGCCGGATGGTTGTAGTCCCGCGAGACCACGTCCTGCCACTCCGCGACGTACGCCGCCGTGGGCTGCTGGTTGTTGCCACGCGGGCCCTGCCCCTGCGCACCCCAGTCGGGGAACTCACCCCAGACCAGATAACCGAGGCGGTCGGCGTGGTACAGGTACCGCTCCTCGAAGACCTTCTGGTGCAGGCGGGCACCGTTGAACCCGGCGGCCAGACCGAGCTCGATGTCGCGGACGAGGGCGTCGTCGCTCGGCGCGGTCATCAGGCCGTCCGGCCAGTACCCCTGGTCGAGGACGAGCCGCTGGAAGAACGGCTCGCCGTTCAGCAGAACCTTGTTGCCCTCGATCGCGACCGACCGCAGACCGGCGTAGCTCTCGACCTCGTCGACCACCCCGCCGTCGGCCAGCACGAACCGCAAGCCGTACAGATGCGGATCGTCAGGACTCCACAGCCGGCGCCGGTCCGCCGGAACGGTCAGCACGCTGATCGGGGTGAAGTCCGTGCCGACGGCAACTTCCTCGGAGGCGACCACGCCGTCGGCGTCGGTGAGCTCGACGGTCAACCGCTGTCCGCGCCGCGGGTTCGCGATCGGCGTGCTGACGATGAAGCGCGAGTTCGTCACGTCCGGAGTGATCCGCGGGCGCTTCAGGTACGAGCGGCCGACCGGCTCGAGCCACACGGTCTGCCAGATTCCGGTCGTACGGGTGTAGTAGCAGCCAGTGTTCTCGTACCACGTCGCCTGCTTGCCACGCGCCTGGACACCCGTCCGCGGATCACGCGCACGGACCACGACGGTCGCGCGGTCGCCGTCGAGCGCCTCGGTGATGTCGAACGCGAACGGCGTCGACCCGCCGCGATGCCGGCCGACCTCCACGTCGTTCACCCACACCGTCGTGTCGTGGTCGACAGCCTGGAAGTGCAGCAGGATCCGCTCACCGGCCCAGCTCGGGTCGACTGTCACCTCGCGCCGGTACCAGACCGCGTCCATGAAGTCGGTGTTCCCGATCCCGGACAACTCCGACTCGGGCGCGAACGGCACCCGGATCTCCCGCCCGTACGGCGCGGTCCGCAGCCCGCGCTGCAGTCCGGTGTCGCCCTGATCGATCTCGAACTCCCAGACCCCGTTGAGCGACTGCCACCGCTCTCGCCGCCACTGCGGCCTGGGATACTCCGAACGTACCTCCATACGACTGCTCCTTTCAGGCGGGTTGGTTCGGCATCGAGGCGCGGGCGGTCAGTACGTCGCCGTACGGGATGACGCCGACGGTGTCGGCCCAGGTCTGCCACCGGGCGGCCAGGTCCTGTACGCGTTCTGGGTGCTCGGTCGCCAGGTTCCGGCTCTCACTGCGGTCCGACGACAGGTCGTACAGCTCCCACGGGCCTTCGTACTCGCGAACGAGCTTCCACTCCCCCGAGCGGATCGCGGCGTTGCCGATGTGTTCCCAGAACAGGTCGTGCTCGTTCGCTGCCCCACCACGCAGCAGGTCGAGCATGCTCCGCCCCGGCAGCGTCGGCAGCTCTTGCCCGGCACGTTCGGTCAACGCCGGTACTCCGGTTGCCTCGAGCAACGTCGGCGCGATGTCGGTGAGCTGGTTCGGTGCGTCGATCACGGTCTCGTTCAGACCACCCGCGGGCCACGACACGATCAGCGGGGTCGCGATGCCACCCTCGTGCACCCAGCGTTTGTAGAGGCGGAACGGCGTGTTGGACAGGTTCGCCCACGCCTGGCCGTAGCTCGTGTACGTGTCCGCGGTGCCCGGCCGGATGTCCGGTGAGTTGCCGACCTTCATCGGCGTACCGTCGGGCGCGCTCGGTGGGATGATCAGATGATGCTGCCGGAACTTGTCGGCCGCTTCCGGTGCGCTGTTGAGCTCCTCGGCGCAGCCGCCGTTGTCGGACAGGAACACAACGATCGTGTTCTCCCGCTGCCCGGTCTCGTCGAGGGCAGTGAGGATCGCGCCGACCGCACGATCCATCGCGCGGACCTGCGCGGCGTACGCCTCCATCCGTTCGAGCTGCCACTTCTGCTCGGGCTCGTCCACCCACGCCGGGACCTCGGGGTCGCGGCGGTCGAGGGTCGCGTCCGCGGCACAGATGCCCGCGTCGAGCTGACGCTGCCGCCGACGGGTCCGCAGCACGTCCCAGCCTTCGTCGAAGGCGCCGCGGGTCTCGGCGAGGTCGGACTCCTTGGCGTGCAGCGGCCAGTGCGGTGCGGTGAAGGCGACGTAGGAGAAGAACGGACCTTCGCTCTCGCGGATCGCCGCGGCCGCGTGCGCACCGATCTCGTCGGTGTAGTAGAAGTCCGGTCCGAGATCGGACAGCGGTACGGGCGTCTCGCCGTCGTGCAACGTCGTCGTCTGGAAATAGCTGCCGGCGCCGCTGATCGTCCCCCAGAACCGCTCGAACCCGCGCCGCGTCGGCCAGGTGTCCGCGGGCTGCTCGCGCTCGTTCGCGAGGTGCCACTTGCCGGTCAGATGCGTGTGGTAACCGGCCGCCCGGAAGGTCTCGGCCAGCGTCGCGGAACGGTCGGTGAGACTGCCCGGGTAGCCGCCGGGGCCGTCGTTGTTGACCAGTTCCGCGACACCGGTCTGGTGCGGATGCAGGCCGGTCAGCAGCGACGCGCGCGACGGGCTGCAGCGGGCCGTGTTGTAGAAGTTGGTCAGCCGGGCGCCGTGCTCGGCGAGGCCGTCGATGTTCGGGGTGCCGATCTCGCCGCCGTAGCAGCCGATGTCGGAGTACCCCATGTCGTCGACCAGGATGATCAGGACGTTCGGTCTCATGGATCCCTCGCAGTTCGGTGAGTAAGTGATCAGGCCCAGCGCGGCAGCGTTGCGAGCATGCCGCCGTCGACCGGCAAGGACACGCCTGTGACGGCCCGCGACTCGGGGCCGAGCAGGAACGCCACCACCTGCGCCACGTCTTCGGCGGTCACGAACCGGCCGAGCGGATGGTTGGCGAGTAGTTCACCGGCGGCGTTCGGGTCCGACCAGCGAGCTCTGTTCCGTTCCACCGGTACGAATCCGGGCAGTACGGCGTTGCATCGCACTCCACGCGCACCCCACTCCACCGCGGCCGCCCGTACCAGCGCGTCCAGCGCCGCCTTCCCCATCGCGTACGCCGCCATCCCTGCCTGCGCCCGCTGCCCATGCACGCTGGAAACATGCACGATCGACACGTCAGCACCGTCAGAAGCCCGGTCCTCGCGAGCGACGGCTGTGCTCCAAGCCCACGCTGCCGCGACCTGTACGTCCAGGACATCGGCGAGCGCACGATGACTCAGGCACTCGAGCGGACCACGCTGCTCAGCCAGCGCCGCAGTCACCAGGCCGCGCACCGGCCCGAGCTTGGCCGCCGCGTCGAGCGCACGGCGGATGGTCGCCTCGTCGCGTACGTCGCCCACGACCCACTCGACCCCGTCCAGGACGGCCGGCCGATCCACCAGGTCGACGCCGACGACCGCCCAGCCGTGCTCCACCAGGGTCGGGACCATCGCCGTACCGATGCCGCCACCCGCGCCGGTGACGACCGCGACCGTACTCATCCCTTCAAGCCCGACGTCGCGACGCCGTCGACGATCTTGCGCTGGAACGTGACGAACAGGACCAGCGGCGGCACCAGCGCAAGGGTGCTCATGGCAAGCATCGGACCCCACGACGAGTCACCGGTGGAGTCGAGGAACTGCCGCAACCCGAGTGGCACCGTGAACAGCTGCACGTCGTTCAGGTAGATGAGCTGTTTGAAGAAGTCGTTGTAGGTCCAGATGAACGTGAAGATCACCGTGGTGACCAGCGCCGGCCGCAGCAGCGGGAACACGATGTGGCGGTAGATCGCCCACGGCGAACACCCGTCCAGGCGCGCCGCCTCGTCCAGCTCGGGCGGCAATGACCGGATGAACTGCACCATCAGCAGCACGAAGAACGCGTCCACCGCGAAGAAGTGCGGTACGAACAGTGGATAGAAGGTGTTCACCCAGCCGAGCTTGTTGAACAAGATGTACTGCGGCACGAGCGTCACGTGCGTCGGCAGCATCAGCGTGACGAGCATCGTCGCGTACGCGATCCGGCGGCCGATGAAGTTCAGCCGGGCGAACGCGAACGCCGCGAGACTGCAGGAGAACACGTTGCCGATGATCGCCAGCACCGAGATGAACAGCGAGTTCTCGATGAAGATGCTGAACGCCGTCGAGATGCCCTTCCAGCCCTCGGAGTAGTTCGACGGCTCGAAGTGCCGCGGGATCAGCCCGGGCTGGGAGAAGATCTCGTCGGTCGGCTTGAACGAGCTCGCCACCATCCACACCAACGGATACAACATCACCAGCGTAACCACGACCAACGCAAAGTGCGCGACCAGCCGCCGCTTCCCACCCCCAACCCCGAGCGAAGCGAGGGAGCTCTTCCCATCCCCATCCCCGAGCGAAGCGAGGGTGTTCTTCCCACTACCGTCCCCGAGCGAAGCGAGGGTGTTCTTCTTGTCAGTTTTCATAGTGCACCCAGAACTTCGCGAAGAAGAAGTTGACGGCGACTACGGCGCCGGCCAGCAGGACGAGCATCCAGGCCATCGCCGCGGCGTAGCCCATGTCGAAGTTCACGAATCCCTCCTGGTAGAGGTACAACGAGTAGAACAGCGTCGAGTCGGCGGGTCCGCCGGAGCCGTCGCTGATGATGAACGCCGGCGCGAACGCCTGGAACGACCGGATCAGTTGCAAGGTCAGGTTGAAGAACAGGATCGGGCTCAGCAGCGGCATCGTGATGCTCCAGAACTGCCGGCCCCGGCTCGCCCCGTCCACCTGCGCCGCCTCGTAGAACTCCCGCGGGATCTGCCGCAGCCCGGCCAGGAAGATCACCATCGGCGCCCCGAACTGCCACACCTCGAGCGCGATCAGCGTGCCGAGCGCGGTGTGCGGCTCGGAGATCCACGACGGCCCGTGGATACCGACCAGGGCAAGGATCTGGTTGACCAGGCCGTCGCCGTTGAACACCTTCCGCCACAGCACCGCGATCGCGACGCTGCCGCCGAACAGCGACGGCAGGTAGATCGCCGAGCGGTAGAAGTCCAGGCCGCGCAGCCCGCGGTTCAGGACCACCGCGACGCCGAGCGCGAAGCACAGGCTCAACGGCGTCCCGACGACCACGTAGATCGCAGTCACCTTCAACGACTGCAGGAACAGCGGGTCGTCCCCGAACATCCGCCCGAAGTTGCCACCGCCGATCCACTTCGGCGCGGTCAGCAGGTCGTACTTGGTGAAGGCGAGGTACAGCGACATCAGCATCGGCCCCGCCGTGAACGCCAGGAACCCGATCAGCCAGGGCGCCAGGAACAGCAGCGCCCACCCGTTCTGGTACCGAGTCCGCCGTCCGCCACGCAGCGCCGCAAATGCAACCGCCACCACTCACTCCTCTCCGACTCGACATGCCACGGCGGCCCCGATCCCGGGACCGGCCGGCAGAAACTTGCCATCGACAACCACCTCGGCGGGTTCCAGGAACGTCCGCCGATCAGCCTCACCCCACGCGTACTCCAGCCAGCCGTCCGCACCCGCGAGCCCGGCGAGCTGCGCCGCATGTGCAGTGCCGACGGGTCCGCTCGGGTTGTGGAACGTCAACCGGGTGTCTCCGATCGCCTCCGCGATCCGCGCGACGCCCGCCGGCCCGCCCGCGTGCTTCGGGTCGACCAGCCAGAACGACAGCGCACCGCCGGCACACGCGGCCGCGGCAAGCTCCGGCTGCCAAACGTGCTCCCCCGCCGCCAAGGCCAGCCCGGCCGACGCCGCGGCCTCGTTCGCCGCGCGATCCTCGATCGGCCAGAGATCTTCGACCCAGTAGAGCTCCAGCGCGGCGAACTCCCGTACGACGACTGTCGCGAACTGCGGTGGTACGAGGTGATGGCAGTCCACCATCAGCCGTACGTCGTGCGGGATCGCCGCCCGGACCTTCCCGACCAGCTCGAGTCCCGCGTCGAGCAGCCGTGTCCCCGACAGTCCGCGCGCCCGGTTGTCCAGGAACGGCGCCACCTTCACGGCCGGGAACCCGTTGCCCACGGCCCGCACCGCCTCAGCGACGATCGCCTCCGGGCCGGCCCCGCCGAAGCGCCGGTTCAGATTCGCGTACAACCGAACCGGCCGCGGTGCACCAAGTCCCAACGACTCCGAAAGCGCGAGCCCGTCGCGCCGTGCGGTCAGATCCGCCAGCGCCGACGCGAACCCTCCACGCACAGTCGACCAGAGAAAGGTGTCGGCCGGCCGGGCGAGCTCGACCCGCGCCTGCTCCAGCGAGCACCCGATGATCGACGACCGCATCGTCTGCGCGGTCTCCAGTAGGACGTCCAACGGCCCGCCGTCGGACAGCTCGCCGACACCACGGATGCCGTCGGCAACCAGTTCGACCATCGCCCACGTACTGCGAGGCGAGGGCCGGTGCGACCACACCCGCGCGGATTCGACGTACGGACCCATGCGCATCACCCGTACCGCAGCTCGAGCAGGCCCGGAACGAACTCCGCGGGCGCCGCGTAGATCCGGTCGAGGATCACGCTGGCAGCCGAGACTGCCACGCCGTCGGTACCGAAGGCGCTCAGCCGGATCACCGACTCCAGATCCACCGGACGCTTGTCGTGCAGGTACGCACGTGCCCCACGTTGCACCGATCGCAAGTACTCCGGTGCGTCCACGACCCCACCACTGACGATCAGCAACTCCGGGTCGAGCATGTCGATCAACGTGCCCGCGGCGACACCGACCAGCTCGGCGCGATCGACCAGCAGCCGGTCCGCCCGCTGGTCTGCGTCGCGCGCAGCCTGAATGAGATGCTCGAGCGTTCCGCGGGCGCCGATCACCCCGTCCTTGCGCGCCTGCGCCAGCACTGCCAAGTCGCTCGCCGCGACATGCAGACAGTCGCGCCGCCCACACGAACACACATCCGCCGCGGTCACACCGACGGACAGATGATCAACGCTTCCGGCCGCCGCGTGGTGCCCGGCGCGTACCCGGCCGCCGATCACGAACCCCGCGCCGACGACGTTGCCGACGAACAGCCCGACCAGATCGTCAACCCCCTGCGCGCCGCCGAACCACCGCTCGGCCATCGCCAACGACCGGAAGCTCGAGTCCACCTCCGTCGGCAACCCGAGCCCGCCGCCGAGAGCGTCGCGCAGCGGCACGTCCCGCCACCGCAGCATCCGATGGTCGCGGACCACACCGGCCTCCCGATCGACCCAGCCACCGGTGCTCGCCCCGACCCCCAGGACTGTGCCCGGGTGCTGCGCCACGAGTTGCTGGACGCCCTCGATCGCCTGTGCCACGAGTCCTTCGAAGGCCCGCCGGCTCTTGTGCGGCAGTCGTACCTCGGCCAGCAGCGTTCCGCGCAGATCGAGCAGGCACACCGTCGTCCGGCGGAGACCGAAGTGCACGCCCACCACACGGTAGCTGCGCTCGTCGACGACCATCGGCGTCGGCGGCCGGCCGAGCGAGCGGTGCTCTGTCTCGGCCGGCAGCTCACGCAGCAGACCGGCCTCGCAGAGCAGACTGGTCAGCTTCGTCATCGTGCCGGTCGACATGCCGGTCAGCGCGGCCAGCTCGGACCGCGCGATCGGCGCATGCCGCATGACCGCGCGCAGGATGGCCGAGTAGTTCTGCTGCCGGACGCCGAACGGCTGGACGGAGCTCACGCAGACCTCACTTGAGTGCGGCCTTGGCGTCGGAGAAGAACTTGGTCACCGCCTGCGACACCGAGCTCTTGCCGAAGCCGACCACCTGGTTCGCGTTCGGCAGCGACGTCTGCAGCAGCTTGCTCGCACCGGGTGGGTACATCTGCAGTGCTGCCGGGCCCTGCGACGCGACCAGCGCGTAGTTCTCCAGGACGAGCTTGTTCAGACCGGTCGCCGTCTTGGCCACGTCGGTCCTGATCGCCTCCGGGATCGGCACGCCGCGCGCCAGGCCCATCGCCTGCGCAGCGTCCGGCTGGCTGGTCAGGTACTTCAGCATCGAGACCGCGCCCTCGATGTTCTTCGACT
This sequence comes from Kribbella sp., assembly GCA_035697365.1. Classification (GTDB taxonomy): domain Bacteria; phylum Actinomycetota; class Actinomycetes; order Propionibacteriales; family Kribbellaceae; genus Kribbella. The sequence goes on from DASSDE010000655.1 coordinate 9,742, forward strand.
TCGGCGAGATCGCGAACCAGCCGGCCGGGATGATGTTCGTGCCGGGCTCGGAGCCCGGGCCGCCGCTCGGGAACGTACCGAGGCTCAGCGTGTCCTTCGTCAGGCTCTGCATCGACGGCAGACCCCGCGAGGTCGCGGTCCCGCTGTACGCCGCCTTGCCGACCGTCACCGGATCGTTCTGGAACCCGGTCGCCGCGGCCGTGACCGCCATCTGGACGGCGGATCCGTTGCCGCGCAGGTCCTGCCACAGCTGCAGCCACGCGGCGAAGTCGTCCTCGGCGAACCCGAGGCTGCTGCCGTCGCCGAACAGCGCCTTTCCGCGACCGCGCAGGAAGGACTCGAGCGCGATCGGGCTGCCGCCGAGGTCGGCCGTACCGGCGAGCTTGTGGCCACTCTTGCCCCAGACGTCGGCCATCGTGGCCTTGTACTGGTCGATGGTCCAGTCCGGACTCGGCGCGCTCAGCCCGAGCGGCTTGAGCTTGGTGGTGTTCACGATGATGGCCGGCTGTGTGGCCGCGCCGAGCAGGGCGAAGTAGTACTTGCCGTCGGCCTTCGTCGTGGTGGCGACGTAGTCCGGCATCTTGTCCAGGCCGAGATCGTCCTTGTACTGGTCGAGCGGAGCGACCGCACCGCGCTTGATGTACTCCATCAGGTACGGCAGATGGATCTGGAACACGTCCGGCGGGTTGCCACCGGCAACGCGGGTCGCGAGCTTGTCGTAGTACCCGGAGAAGCCGGAGTACTGCGGGTTGACCTTCGACGCACCCTCGCTCTTCTGGTAGAGGTCGAGCGCCTCGATCAGCTTTTTGTTCTGGTCGCCCTCGCCCCAGAACATCACGTCCAGCGACGAGCCGGACCCGCCGCCGGACGACGACTTGTCGCCGCCACCCAGGCCGCGGGCGCAGGAGGAGACCGCCGCGACTCCGGCCGCCGCGGCCCCGAACCGCAGCAGTGACCGCCGCGACAGCGGGGTGCCCTTGATCGACGTCATGATGTGCCCTTCGCAATCGATGCTGATGCGCGCTCGCGAACCAGAGCCGCGCCTTCGGGAAGTACGTCGGCCACCTCGTCGGCGAGCAGCCCGGCCAGCTGTGCCGCCGTCCGTGCGCCGTCGGCCGTGGCCGCGATGTTGTGCTGCTCCCACGGATCGGCCGCCAGGTCGTACAGCTCCGCCTCGTCGTGGGAGCGGAAGACGTACCGGTGATCGGCGGTCCGGACGGAGAGGTTGAGACTGTCCTGCGGGTACTGCCAGTCCTTTGCGTGGAACGGATCCCCGTTCCCGCCGGGACGGCCGTCGTGCAGCATCGTCTCGGCGGTGACGTACTCGCGGGTCGGCGTCGCGGAGCCGTTGCCGACCATGTCCGCGAACGACCGTCCGTCGTGCGGTTCGTGCCACTCGACGCCGGCCAGCTCGCCCAGTGTGGCCGCGATGTCCACCATCGACACGAAGTTCGCGTTCCGGCTCTGCCGGCCGTCCGGGTGCCGCACGAGCAGTGGAACCCGGAGATCCTCCTCGTAGTGCAGCCAGTGGCCCTTCTCCATCAGCCGGTGCGCGCCCATCAGGTCGCCGTGGTCGGACGTGAACACCACGATCGTCCGGTGCCACTCGCCGGCGTCCTCGAGGTACCGCCGGATGCGGCCGAACTGCGCGTCGACGAGCGCACAGAGCCCCAGGTAGTGGCTGGTCACCTCGATCCAGCCCTGCTCGTCGAGGTTCTCGAAGTCGCGGGCGAAGTGCGACTCGCGGACCTCGCGCGGCTTGGTCGCGGTCCCCGTCTTCCAGCTCTCCGGCAGCTGCACCTTGTCGCGGTCGATCAGCCGGTCGTACGGACTGGGGACGAGCATCGGGAAGTGCGGAGCGTTCATCGAGCAGACCGCCAGCCACGGCCTGTCCGCCGGTCGCCGGTCCAGTCCTTCGAGGAAGGTGTCGCACTGCCACGTCTCCAGGAACGAGTCCAGCGCGACGCTCGAGGTCGCGTACGGCTGCTCCCGGAGCGCCGTGAGGTCTTGTGTCGTGAGGTTCTCGATGTGCTCGGGGTCGAACGCGTAGCCGCGCTCGCCCGCCCACGAGCGGTAGTCCTCGATGTAGCGGCCGCGGTCCTGCCCGCGCAGTACGGCAGGAATCGCACTGCTGTCCGCCCAGCCCATCCGGTCCGGGGTCGTGCCCGGAACGTGCCATTTGCCGTTGTAGTGCGTGTGATAGCCGGCGGCCGCGAACGCTTGCGCGATGCCTGCCTCGCGCAGCTGCGGTTCGATCG
>DASSDE010000656.1:0-3411 GCA_035697365.1 Kribbella sp.
CAGTCTTCTCGGTGAGTTCCTGCTCCCGGGATCCCGGGGCGTCGCCGCCTGTTCGATCGTCTCGTCGTCGCTGCTCGGCAAGATCGCGGCGTCGTACGGCGTCCGGTACGTCGAGACGCTGACCGGGTTCAAGTGGATCGGCCGGGTCCCGGAGCTGGTGTTCGGCTACGAGGAGGCGCTCGGGTACTGCGTGGACCCGACGGCCGTGAAGGACAAGGACGGTGTGTCGACGCTGGTCCGCGTACTGCAGCTGGCCGCGCAGGCGAAGGCCGCGGGGCGCACGCTCGTGGACCTGCTGGACGACCTCGCGGTCAAGTACGGCCTGCACGCGACCGACCAGCTGTCGGCGCGGGTCGAGGACCTGTCCCTGATCGGTCAGGCGATGGACCGGCTGCGCGCGACACCGCCGCGGGTGCTGGGTGCCTACGCCGTCGAGCGGATCGACGACCTGAGCCAGGGGTCCGAGTCGTTGCCCCCGACCGACGGGCTGCGCTACACCCTCTCCGACGGCGCACGCGTGGTCGTGCGCCCGTCGGGTACGGAGCCGAAGCTCAAGTGCTACCTGGAGGTCGTCGTCCCGGTCACGACGGACGTGACCGCGGCGCGCGGCCAGGCGACTGAGGCGTTGGCAGCCATCAAGACCGACCTGGCTGCCGCGGCAGGTATCTGAGCCGGAACACCTGGCGGGTGGTTCCGGGGCTCAGCGAGCGGCTGCGGCTGCCTCCGCCTCCTCGGCGTGCAGCGAGCTCTGCAGCGACGAGTGCAGGATGCGGAGCGTGCTGGTGGACTGCATCAGCGCGTCCCGCTCGTCCGGGTTCCGGTTCGCCAGCGCAGTGATGTCGTTGATGGCGGCCTCGATCCGGGCGATCCGGTCGGCGACCGAACCCTCCTGGCTGCTGGCCTTGCGGATCGCGTCCGACGTGACCGTCCAGACGTCCTCCTTGTCGTTGGTACGCCGGGACATGTCCACCATCTGGCTCAGCGCCGCCAGGTCGTGGTCGACCTGGGTGCGCTCGACCGGCGTGGTGATCCCGACGGTCGCCTGGCGCAGCCGGGTCACGTGCCCGGACAGCTCCGACCAGGTGGATCGACCGCTCTTGATCTTGTCCAGCACCTTCGCGTACTCGGTGTTGAACTCGTCGTAGTTCACTGTCGTTGACTCCTGCCGTTCGACGATCGACTCAGAACTCTAGGGCCTGCGCACCGCGAACAAGTAACCACACGATCGCAGATCGTGCAGGTGTCGCCAAAACGCAACAGCCGCCCGGTACGCCAACGCGTACCGGGCGGCTGAGTTACGTGCTTGCTGATGCCTCAGTGAATGCCGACGTCAGGCGACGTCAGGCGACGTACGGCGAACTGGCGCCGAAGGTGTTGCAGTTGCCCGCAACGGTGTAGGTGTGCTTCGCGTTGAAGCCCATGGTGGTCCAGAACGCGTGGTTCTTCATCGAGCCGTGGTCACGGGCGTGACCCGGCTGGTCGCCCATGTGGGTCACCAGGTAGTTGAACTGCACCAGCAGGCCACCGCTCATCGGGTAGTACCGCTTGTTGGCGCCGATGTACGCGGCACCGAGGCAGGACGCCTGCAGCTCACGACGACGGCTCTCCTCGAGCCGCGCGGCGTTGGTGCTGAACGCGTTCTGGCGGGCCCAGGAGGCGTTCAGGATGCCGGTCAGCCACTGCACGTGGTGGCCGTACTCGTGGGCCATCATCTGGGTCAGCCACGCCCGCGCGTAGGTCGGGTTCTGCTTCCAGGTGTTGATGATCTGCGCTGCCGGGATGTAGATGGCGCCCCGGTTCGCGCTGCAGTAGTAACCGGTGGTGTTGTAGAGGATGCCGCAACCGGTGTTGATCTTGGTGCCGGTGTGCACAGACAGCGCCGGCTTCACCTTGTACGCCGCGCCGGCCGCCTTCAACGGGACCGCCCAGGCCGCGTACATGCAGGTCCAGAGCTTGCTCGCGTACGACTGGACGCCCGCCACGGTGCGCAGCGAGACGTTGACCTCCTTGCACTTCGACGGTGTCACGGCCGGGGTCTTGTAGAGCTTGTTGTAGCGCACGACGTTGGTCAGTGAGGACTTGGTCGTGAGGGCGTCGCCGGCCGGCGGCGTGCTGACCGCCATGTTCGGCTGCGCCGACGGCTGCGGCAGCGCCGGGTAGTTCGTCGCCGCGGCCGGGGTGGCCTGCGCGTTCGGAAGTGCTACAGCTGCGAAGGCAGCGGCCGCGGCAACGCCGGCCAGCCCGCGCAGAGCCTTACGGGAGAGGTTGACCATGAGCTCCACTCTCGATGTGTCAGGGACGTGTCGGACCCAATCCTGGAGTGCACAGGGGTCAGCGGCCGAGTTTGGTTCCCAGGAACCGCAACTGGTCCGGCAGCATCCGCCGCCAGTAGCCGGGGGTGTGCAGTCCGGCCTGCTGTCCGCCGGCGGCATTAAGCTCGGCGCGCAGGTCGCCGGCCGCCGCCGCGAACGGGTCGTCCCGGCCACAGTCGATGCGTACGGCAACGTCCCGGAACCCGTACTTCCGCCCGAACACCGCGCTCCGCTCGAAGTCCACCTGGTCGTCGAATGCTCCGGTCTGCGCGTCCGCGTACCGGTGCCACAGCGCCGGGCTGAGCGCGCCGACGGCCACCGCCTGCGCCGACGGACCGACCCGCCGCTGCCAGTAGCGCAGGGCAACCTGGAGGAGGGCACCGTACCCGCCCATCGACCAGCCGAGAATCGCGTGCCGGCTGGTGTTCAGCCCGCGCGCGGCCAACAGCGGCAGGAATTCTTCGCCGAGCATGAACCCGGGATCGTTGCCGTCGGCCCGCCGGTGCCAGTAGCTGTCGGTTCCGCCGTCGACGGTGGCCAGCGCGTACGGCGGTGTGCCGGCCCGGACCGTAGCGGTCAGGAAGCGGTCGATCCCGAGGTCGTTGACCGCGGACGTGTGGTCGCCGCCACGGCCGTGCAGGACGAGAACGACCGGCAGCGCGGCCTTGGTGTCGTAGCCGTCGGGGTAGATGACGCTGTAGCCGACCTTCGTCCGGCGTCCGATCGAGTCGAAGCTCCCGGACACCACAGGTCCTGCGGGTACGTCGGGGACGACGCCGTCCGGGCCGGTCAGGCCGAGGACGTCGTGGACCCGCCCACGGCCGGGGATGACACCGGTCTCGAGAGCTGCGACCGCGGCGACTCCGGCGACGGCTGCCGCGGCGCCGGTGCGGACGAAGGTACGTCGGGTGAGCAATCGGGTCGGCAATGGTCAGCGGAGGATTGCGGAGACCACGGCAATGATTGCCAGCACACCGAGCACGATCAGCTCCGGGCGGGCCCAGGCGGTGACCACTTCACCCTCCGACGTGGCCGAGTACTGGTCCATGTGGCTCTCGATCCGGCTCACCACGATGTCGGCCTTCGAGATCGAACTGTC
>DASSDE010000657.1:0-3571 GCA_035697365.1 Kribbella sp.
TCGTTGGCCTTCACCTCGGCGGCCAGCGCCTTGGTGCGCTCCAGCAGTGCGGCGCGCTCGTCGCCCTTGGCCTGGGCGACCAGCTTGCCGAGCGACTTCTGCTCGGCCCGGAGCGCCTCGAAGGCGGAGATGGACGATCGACGCTCACTGTCTGCGACCAGGATCTGGTCGACCAGGTCCACACTCTCGCCACGCTTGGTCAGGGCAGCGCGCACGACGTCAGGGGTCTCACGGAGCAGTTTCGCGTCAATCACACCCTGAGGGTATCGGGGCGTGTCTGAAGCGGCGAAGTCTATTCGGGATGATGGGGTGGCGACACGTCACCATCGAGGGGGATCTGAGCGGGCCGATGAACCACCACCCACCCAGTACAGCGGTCGGCCGTGCGCTCACGGTCGTCCTGGGTGTGTTGCCGTTCACGGTGCTCACGGTGCTCGTGTTCGAGCATTGGGGACCGCTGGCCCGGTGGGACCAGTCGGTCGCGGCGCGGGCCGCGGCGTACGGCGCCGGGCACGAGGGGATCATCGACTTCTGGCAGGTCGTCGGCGCGGTGGTGCTGCCGTGGACCTCGCGGGCGGTGATCGTGGTCGTCGCGGCGTACCTGTGGCACCGGCGGGCCCGGTTGCTGACGATCTGGCTGCTCACCTCGGCGGTTGCCGAGCTGGCGCTGGTGCAGGCGGTCAAGGCGATCTTCGAGCGCGAGCGACCGCTCCAGATGCTCGTGCAGAACGACGGCTTCTCGTACGTCTCGGGGCACGCGGCCGCGGCGTTCGTGATGGCCGGCGCGCTGGGCGTGGTGCTGCCGTCGGTGCGTGGCTGGCGGCGGCGGTTCCGGCTGCTCGTACTGCTGCCGGTCGTCCTGGTGGTGTGGATCGTGTCCGCGGACCGGATCGCGCTGAACGTGCACTATGTGTCCGACGTGCTCGGCGGGTGGGCGCTCGGGCTGGCGATCCTGACCGCGACGTCGATCGGGTTCGGCCTCCGGCCCGGGCTGCGGCGGCGCCGGCGGCGGGCCGCATCCGACGGTGACGGTACGACCGCTCCGCCGCGGGCCGCGGTGATCGTGAACCCGATCAAGGTCGGCGACGGCGTCGCGTTCCGCCGGAAGGTGACGCGGGCGCTCGCCGTCCGCGGGTACGACGACCCGCTCTGGCTCGAGACGCGACAGGACGACGCCGGCCGTGCGATGGCCAAGCAGGCGATCGAGTACGAGTCGGACCTGGTGCTGGTGGCGGGTGGCGACGGTACGGTCCGAGTGGTCTGCTCCGCGCTCGCGCACACCGGCATCCCGGTCGGCGTCATCCCGGCCGGCACCGGGAACCTGCTCGCCCGCAACCTGCACATTCCGCTCGACCTGGACGACGCGCTGGAGCGGATCCTCGAGGGGCGCGACCGGCGGATCGACCTGGTCGGCGTGCACGGCGACGAGCTGGAGAGCGACCGGTACGCCGTGATGGCCGGTCTCGGGCTGGACGCCGCGATCATGTCCGACGCGCCGCCGCACCTGAAGAAGCAGATCGGCTGGACGGCGTACCTGGTCTCGGCCGCGAAGAACGTGAACCACCCGTCCGTACGGGTGCAGCTCACCATCGACGAGGCGGAGCCGATCGAGCGCCGGGTCCGTACGGTCGTGATCGGGAACGTCGGCATGCTGCAGGCGAACATCCCGCTGCTGCCGGACGCCCGCCCCGACGACGGCCTGCTCGACGTCGTGGTGATCGCACCGCGCCGGGTCACCCAGTGGCCGATCGTGGTCTGGCGACTGCTGACCCGGACGAACCGCAGCGACATGTACCTGGAGCGCTTCACCGGCCACAAGGTCAAGATCCACGCCGCCGTCGACGTCCAACGCCAACTCGACGGCGACCCCATCGGCCCCGGCCGCTACCTGGTAGCCGAAATAGAACCCGGAGCCCTGACCGCCCGAGTCCCCAAACGCCGCTGAGCTCAGTCGACGGTGGGGCCGGCCTCTTTTTTGAGGGTTTCCAGGGCTTCTTCTTCTTCGGGGGAGAGTTTGGACTCGCTGGTGAAGGCCTTGATCTCCTTGGCGTACGTGCGGGCGTCGGCGCGGCTGTTGATCGAGGTGAGGACGACGCCGTCGCCGTGGTCGTCGAGCAGCGCCATCGACCAGGAGAGCTTGCCGCCGGTGTCGCCGAAGGCGTCGTACCGGACGACGACGAGGTGCTGCAGCGTCTCCTTCAGCTCACCGCGGGTGACCTCGAGCTCCTTGCCGAGCTTGCGCAGCTCGGACTTCACGGTGCCGGGCTTGGCCTCCGGCTGGGTCGCCTGCGGTTCGGGCTCGGGCGGCGTACTGGGCGCGTCCGACGGGACCGTCCGCGCCCGGAGGGCCTGGATCGCGAACACCAGGGCCAGCACCGCCACAAAAAGGGCGGCGACCCCAAAGGCACCGGCTAACGTCGAAGACACAGAACTAGAGCCTAAAGCATGCCTTGTTGTGCCTGAGTGTTCAGGTGATCGCACAGCGTGCGCAGCGTGGGACGGATGCGGTACCTCGGGCCGCGGCAACGTAGATTCGCGGCGTGACACATTTGTCTGACCAGGGCCCGCAACCGGGCGTTCACGACCTCGGGTACGCCCGGCTCGACACCGATCGGCTGGAGCGCACCGGCGACGCCGAGGTGGTGTACGGCGCCGGCAAGACGCCATCTCAGGTCGTGGAACTGCTCCGTACCCTTCACGCCACGCATCCCGGGCACGCCGTCCTGGCGACCCGATTGACGGACGAGGCGCAGGAGGCCGTGACAGCGGCGCTGCCCGACGCGGTCGTGGACCCGGTCGGCCGTACTGCGGTCCTCGGCGAGCCACCGATGCAACGCGGGACGGTCGCCGTCGTGGCTGCCGGTACGTCGGATGCGCCGGTCGCTGCCGAAGCGGCGACCACGGCCCGCGTGTTCGGAGCCGGAGTGGAGGTCATCACGGACGTCGGCGTGGCCGGGCTGCACCGGATCCTCGGGGTCCGCGAGCGACTCGCGGACGCGGACTGCCTGATCGTGGTCGCCGGGATGGAGGGCGCACTGCCCAGCGTCGTCGGCGGGTTGGTCGGCGTGCCGTTGGTGGCGGTGCCGACCTCGGTCGGGTACGGCGCCTCGTTCGGCGGACTGGCCGCACTGCTCGGGATGCTGAACTCGTGCGCTCCGGGTGTCACGGTCGTGAACATCGACAACGGGTTCGGAGCCGGGGTGTTCGCCGCCCGGGTGGCCCGCCAGTCCGTTCCTCGCGAAACCAAGGACGCCTGATGCGCACAGCCTGGCTCGACTGCTCCGCCGGTGCGTCCGGTGACATGCTCCTCGGCGCCCTCATCTCGGCCGGCGCCGACCTGGCGTACATCAACCGGGCCGTCGCCGCGGTCGACCCGTCCCTGTCGGTGACGGTCACCCAGACCGCCCGCCACCAGATCGCCGCCACAAAGGCCACGGTCGAGGTGAACGGCACCCCGCACCCGGAGAACATCCCGGACGCGGACCACGACGACAACCATGTCGACGACGACGCCGCCGCCGGGCACGGTCATGGGCACGGCCAGGGACATGGCCATGGTCACGGTCATGGG
>DASSDE010000658.1:0-2072 GCA_035697365.1 Kribbella sp.
GTCCCCAAGGCTCCACACCCGTGCAGCCAACCAGTGCGCACCTGCCGCCAGCCGCAGCCGGTGGCTCTCGTACGACCAGTGCCCGACCTCACCGCGCGAGGGTCCACGCCCTACAAGCTCACCGTCGAGCCACAACTCGTACCGCTCATCGGCAGACACATGGGCGACAACCTCAGCCGCCGCCGCGCACTCGACCCGCAACCGGAACCCAGCGACCTCACCGCTCGACGCCGCCCGCACCCATCGCGCCTGCTTCGCAAACGGATTGCCATCGACCGTCGTCATGACTCAGTCCTTCGAGGTTGTTCTGCAAGCACAGGCAGCTCGGTGATGCGCAGCCGCGCCGTCCCGTACGGAACCAGCCGATGCGGCTCGATCACCACCCAACTGTCGTCCGGCGCAACCGGCGGAGGCGCCGAGTCAGCACCGTCGCGGTTCCAGCCAGGGATCTGCCCGCCGGTCACCTCGACCCCGACCGCGGTAGAACTGCGATGGAACGGGACGTCCGGCACGACCCCGCGATCTACCCGCCAGCTCGCCCGCCCACGCGGCCCGGCCATCACCACGCCGATGTTCCAGTTGTTGCGCGGATGAACATGCCATTCGCCGAGGCCCGGTGCCTCCAGAATCGGGAACCAGTTCTCACCCGGCGTGCTGACCATCACCAGCGGACCCAGCGCAATCGACACCGCACCGTTCTCTCGCGAGGACGTCCGTACTTCCTGGGGCAGCCGCACCGTCACGACGTCGCCGTCCTGCCAGTTCCGGTCGATCCTGACGTACTCCGGCGCGCCCGCAACCGCCGTACCGTTGACGGCGACGTCCGGCGCCACGCACCAATGCGGAATCCGGAACGCCAGCGCCCCGGACGCAACTCCGCCGCCTGCCACACCGACCGTGATCCGCGCGGTCTCCTCGAACGGATAGTCGGTCTTGACGTCGAGTGTGACCGGTACGCCGCCGAGCTCGGCCCGCACGTGACACGGTGCGTACGACATCGCGACGAGTCCGGCGTCGTCGGCGAGCCACAACGAGCGGACGTACTTCGGCCAGCCCTGATGCAGGTTCGCGGTGCAGCAGCCGAAATGCGGCTCCAGCCCGAAGATGTTGGCGTCGTCGGTCGAGTACGACCACGCGCGGCGATCCACTGTCACAGCGATCTGGTTCGCCTGCTGGAGGTACTGGTGCGCACGCAGCTCCGGGTCCGAGCTCGCCGGCAGGTGGTTGAACGCGAGCAACTCCAGGTCGTCGCCCCACGCCGCATCGCCGAACACACGCAGGTTGGTCGACGCGGTGAACATCGACTCGACCACCTGACAGGTCTCGAGACCTTGGGTCGCGGCACGGCCACCGAGCCACTCGTCCCCCGAGAACCAGCCGTGCGCCTGACCGTGCAGCGTGAGCACCTGGTCGAGCTGCTCGCGGGCGCGCTCAGCACGATCGGCCTGCGCGTCGTTCAGGTACCAGACTGCCTCGGAACGCAGAGCCATGGCGACGTTCGGCCCGTGCGCCGGGTGCGAGAAGCGGGTTACCTTGCCCTTTGGCAAGCCCGCACCGAGGAAGTGCCGCCAGTCCGTCGTCTGCTGCTGCAATACGGCAGCCAGCTCGCGCAGTCGCGGATCAGGTCGCCGGTCGTACAGCCACCAGATTGACAGCGCGTTGTCGGCGCCCCGTGCTTGGCCCCAGTCGCGGAGCGGTCGCTGGGGCAGCTCGCGGAGCTGGTGTTCGGCGTACCGGCTGATGAGGCCTGCCACGCGCTCGTCGCCGGTCGCGTCGGCGTGCTGGGTGAGCACCTTGAGGGCGACCATCCGCGGCCACCAATCGTTGTTGCCGGCAGGTCCGAACATCCCGTCCGCGCGCTGCGACGCGAGCATCCACTCGATCCACGGCTCGGCCTGCTTGATCAGATCGGCGTCGTGCAGCACGTGGCCCAGCGGGACGAGCCCGTCGAGGTAGTACGGCCCGCGCTCCCAGCTCTCGCCCGGCCCACCGAGCCAGCCGCTCCGCGCGCTGACGTCCTCCCAGACGTCGGGGAGTCGCCCAGTGATGTTGTCGGCCTGCAGCCGCAGCTG
>DASSDE010000659.1:0-3244 GCA_035697365.1 Kribbella sp.
ACGCCTCAACACCTTGCTCGAGTCGCTCGCCGAGAAAGGCGCCATCGACGTCGACGAGCTCGCCGAGCAGTTGCACGTGTCCGCGGCCACGATCAGGCGTGACCTGGACCATCTCGGCAAGCAGCAGCTCCTCACCCGGACCCGCGGCGGCGCGGTGGCCAACGCGGTGTCGTACGACCTGCCGCTGCGCTACAAGACTGCGCGTTTCGCGTCCGAGAAGCAGCGGATCGCGCAGGCGGCAGCCACGCTGGTGCGCCGCGGCATGGTGATCGGGATGAACGGCGGGACCACGATCTCCGAGGTGGCGCGGACGCTGGCGACCCGGCCGGAGCTGTCCGCGGAGCACGGTGAGCCGGCCTTCACGCTCGTCACCAACGCGCTGAACATCGCCAACGAGCTGATCGTCCGGCCGCACGTGAAGATGGTGCTGACCGGCGGCGTGGCGCGACCGCAGTCGTACGAGATGATCGGCCCGCTGTCGCACCGGATCCTGTCCGACCTCTCGCTGGACATCGCGTTCATCGGCGTCGACGGGATCGACGAGACCGGCGCCACCGCCCATCACGAGGGCGAGGCGAACATCAACCAGCTGATCGTCAGCCGGGCCGCCAAGGTGGTCGTGGTCGCCGACTCCTCCAAGCTCGGGCAGCGGGCCTTCGCCCGGATCTGCGAGCTGAGCGAGATCGACACCCTGGTCACCGACGCCCAGGCCGACGACAGCCAGCTGGCCGTCTTCAAGGAAGCCGCCATCGACGTCATCCGCGCCTGACCACAACCCCACACACCTCCCTCACCAGGTGAGCCACGTCTCGATGAGACGATCATATCTGATCAGGGCAAGGTTGTTATGAGCAGGAGTGCGCAGCCTCTGCGCGTGCAGCACGGAAAGCGGACTCCGAACCGCTAGGCTTCGGTTCAGCATGGGTACCGCAGCCGCACATCACGCAGCCGACCACTGGGAGGACGCCATCGCCACCGGCATCGACCCCACGTCCTGGGCGTACGCCGAGGACTACACCGGTGAGGACGAAGTCGTCACCGGTGCGCGGGCGAGCGCCGCGGACAGCGGTGTCGTCCCGATCGGCCCCGGCGCGTCCGCCGCGCTGAGCCTGCTCGCGGCGGGTGCGGGCGCCAAAGCAGTCGTCGAGATCGGCACCGGGACCGGCGTCTCCGGCCTCGCGCTGCTGCGTGGCATGCGCGCCGACGGCACACTCACCACGGTCGACATCGACGCGGAGAACCAGCGGCTGGCCCGCAAGACGTTCCTGGACGCCGGCGTCGCGTCGAACCGGTTCCGCCTGATCGCGGGCGCCGGGCTCGACGTTGTCACGCGGCTCACCGACGGACACTACGACCTGGTGTTCTGCGACGCCGACCGCCGCGAGAACACCGCGTATCTGCACGAGGCGCTGCGGCTGCTCCGGCCCGGCGGACTCGTTGTCTTCGCCGGCATCCTGACCGGTGGCCGCCTCGCCGACCCCGCCCGCCGCGACGCCGACACCATGGCCCTGCGCGACCTGGTCCGCGCCGTCCGCGACGACGACGACCTGGTCTCCGCCCTCCTCCCCACCTCCGACGGCCTCCTCACCGCCGCCAAGCGCCTGCACTAAGCACAACGCAGCGTGGCGAATCGCTACGGATCGTGAGTATATGTCCGTTAAAACACCCCAATAGAAGCAACAAACATACTAAGATCATCTATGATTAGTACGTTTGTTGCTTCTATGGAGGATCAGTGCGCTCGTTCAGCGATCTCGATCACCTGATCGGCCGGGTCCCGTCGGACATCGTTATGCGGCTCCGGGCGATCGACACCGGCCGCGGAAGTGAGGCGCTCTATCGGCATCAGTTGCCGGCGCTGCTGAGCGAGCTGGCAAATCGCGCGCGGATTCAGAGCATCACCGCCTCGTCGGCAATCGAAGGCATTGTGGTGCCGGATGTCGCCCGCGCCGAACGCATCATCGAGGGCACCGCCGGTGTACTGCGCAACCGGAGCGAGCAGGAACTGGTGGGCTATCGCAAAGCCCTCGACTACCTGTTCCAGGACGACTGGTCCCCGCTGAACATCGGGCTGCTGCTTCATCTGCATCGGCTGCTGTGGTCCGAGACGGCGTATCCGGGCGGCCACCTGAAAACCGACGACAACTTGGTGATCGATCGTTCTCCGGACGGCAGCACGACGGTCAGGTTCGTGCCTGTCCCGGCGGCCAGGACCGGCGAGTACCTCACCGACCTGATCGCCCGGTACAGGGATGCCCAAGCCGACGCGAGACACCACCCCGTACTTCTGATCGGACTCTTCGTCCTCGACCTGCTCGTGATTCACCCCTTCGCGGACGGGAACGGCCGGGTGGCCAGGGCTCTCACGAACGCGCTGCTGGTCGACGCCGGTTACGAAGCCTGCCGATGGGTTTCGCTCGAACAGCTCATCGCCGACTCGGCCGACGACTACTACGCGGCGCTCCTTCGCTCCACCGATGACTGGCACGACGACCAGGCTGACCCGTGGCCGTGGCTGTCCTACTTCGTCAACGTCCTGTCGTCGGCGTACCAGGTCTTCGCGCGTCGGGCGGCCGCTGACCGGAGCGGGGGAACGAAGCAAGAACGCGTCAGGACGCACGTGCTGAGGCATGCCGCGCCGATCTTCCGGCTGGCCGACGTGCGCACGGCCCTGCCCGGCATCAGCGATCAGACCATCCGACTCGTCCTCGAAGAACTCAAAAGCGAACAGAAAGTCAGCCCCGAGGGCACCGGACGCGGCGCGGTCTGGCGGCGGATTCCCGACGTCGGGTGACTCCTAGCCGGTGAGGCGGGTCAGTTCGGTGGTTACTTCGTGCCAGGGGTCTGTTTGGGGGTCTATCAGTTCGTAGTGGCCGCAGTGGTCGATGCGGTGGTAGCGGGCTGTGGGGTGGGCGGCGAAGTAAGAGTCGGTGATCGAGATCGGGACGAGGGTGTCGTTCACGCCGTGGATGAGGCTGACCGAGGCTATGGACGCGGGCAGGTGGACCGGGTCGAGGTCGTTGCGTACGCCGCCACCGATGAACGCCTGAACGGCGCCGTCGTCCAGCATCTGCTGGTCAGCTGCAAGTAGGTCGGCTACTGGAGCCAGAGCAACCACGGCACGCAGCCGGACCGGGTTGAGCGTGGAGGCGGCCCACAGCGCCAGCTGACCGCCGGCGGAGTGCCCCATCAGTACGTAACCCGCGTGCACGTCCACCAGATCCGGCAGCGCATCCAAGGCCGT
>DASSDE010000660.1:0-7226 GCA_035697365.1 Kribbella sp.
GAGAGGAGCGGACCGGCGATGCGATGATGCATTCAACCTCTGCGGCGGCCTTCTGGTCGATCGCCATCCTGCTTGTGTGGGTCCTGCTCGTGGGCGGCGCGGCCTGGACGACAGCCAGGCTGATCCGGCATCCCCACCGGCCACCGCCGCCCGCACTGCATCACCAGGAGCGGATGCGGCGGCCGGTGATGCGCTGCGGTTCGATGACCATGTGGGCTTCGCGGGTGCCGCCGGCCCAGGGGGTGACGAGCTGGTGGACGGCGGCGGTCTCGTCGTCGGTGGCAGGCCGCACGGTGCCGTTGACGAGGACGCTCCAGCCGTCCTGCATACCCTCGTCGAAGTGATCGAGCTCGAAGGCGATCGGTGCCAGATCGTACTGCGCGACCGCGCTGTCGACCGCAGTCCGGAAGACGATCAGGCCGTCGCGAAAAGCGTAGTTGACCGGGATGACGACGACCTCGTCGGCGCCGGCGTACGCGATTCTGCCGACGGTGCCGGACTCGATCAGGACGAGGCACTCGCTGCGCCGCATCGGCTGCAGGACCGGGGTCAGCGGCGGCTGGTGCGGCGCAGAAGGGGGCTTTGCGCTGGTCAAGTCGTCGACGGTGACGTCGAGGGCGTGCGCGAGCCGGACGAGTTCGGCGCCAGTGAGGGCGAACGGCCGGGTCTCGATGTGTTCGATGCGGTCCGTGGTCAGGCCGGTGCGGTCGGCGACCTCCGTCGTGCTGAGACCAAGTGCTTGCCGGCGGTGCTGGATCCGGGCGCCGAGGCTGCTCGGCCCACCTGTGGTCTGTGTGTCCATCGGGGTGCCTTTCCTGTCGGGCTGTCGGTTCCAGCCAACCAGCCGGACGGACGGGCCGGCAGGGCCCGAGGTCACGACTGCGGGGGCCGGACGGCACGGTGTCCGCCAAAGGTCCTGAAGAGCTCGGGACTGTGGTCCCTGGCGGGTAGCGTGGTGGGAGCGGGATGCTGGGGCGAGCGCCCGGCTGGGGTTGGGTGGAGCCAAGGAGACGGTGATGACGATCAAGGTGTTCCTGCTGGACGACCACGAGGTGGTGCGGCTGGGGTTGCACCAGCTGCTCGAGGCGGAGCCGGACATCGAGGTGGTCGGGGACGCGGGGACGGCGGCGGAGGCGATTGCCCGGATTCCTGCCGTACGGCCGGATGTCGCGGTGCTCGACGTACGGCTGCCCGACGGCGACGGGATCTCGGTGTGCCGTGAGGTCCGTTCGCAGATGGACGAGCCGCCGGCCTGCCTGATGCTGACCTCGTTCTCGGACGACGAGGCCCTGTTCACCGCAATCATGGCCGGGGCTGCCGGGTATCTGCTGAAGCAGATCAACGGCCGGGCGTTGATCGATGCCGTGCGTAGACTCGCCGCCGGTGAGTCACTCCTGGACCCGTCGATGACGGCCAAGGTCCTGGAACGCCTCCGGCACCCGGCCGAGGCGGAGGACCCGCGTTACGCGTCGCTGACCGAACAGGAGCGCCGCATCCTCGCCGAGATCGCCGAGGGCAAGACCAACCGCCAGATCGCCCAGTCGCTCTACCTGGCAGAGAAGACCGTCAAGAACTACGTCTCCTCGCTGCTCCGCAAGCTAGAACTGGAGCGACGCACCGAAGCCGCCGTCTTCGCCATCGAACACGCAAAGAAGCAACCCCGCCGCTAGCTTCTGGTCAGGACGGGTCCTTCGGGAGGAAGTCCGCGAGTGGTCGGCGTCCGGTTTCGGTGTGGTGGTGGCTGTGGCCGAAGCGGATGATCATGTGGGCATGGCCCGGCCGTCCGGTCAGATGCTGCACCCTCCGGCGCAGGTCGTCGTATTCGAGCGGCTGGTTGAGGAACGAGGCGCTCACACCGGCGCGGGTCGCGGTCAGCAGCACGCGTTCGAGTGCGGCGCCGGCGGCGACCTGGTCGGAGGGCTCGTCGTGGTCGGTGGACAGGACGGCAACGTCGGGATGCTGTTCGAAGGTCCGTTCGGGCCGCAGGCGGTCGTTCGGCTTGGTTCCGAGGTCGCGGACGGCGGCTGGGTAGTTGATGGATCGGGGACCGAGCGCGGAGCTCGGTACGCCGTCCAAAGGCCGGTGCCCGCCGACCCAGTGGTTTCGTTCGGCGCGGCGGTGCCACTCGTGGATCTCGCGCAGGTCGGCGTCCAGGACGAGGTCGAGCACTGAGCGGATCTCCTCGTCACCGAGCCAGGTGAGACCGGCGCCTTCGGCGTAGGAGGCCTGCATGAGCTCCACGCGTACGTTCTCGGCGATCGGGGCTGCCTCGGACGGCCGGCGCTCGGTGTGCCGGTACGGGATCTGGCGCGCCAGGTCGCGAAGTTCGTCGTTCTGGGTCGCGGTCGGTTCGATCACGATGCGGGCCAGCAGGTCGGGTTCTTCGCTCGGGTACGGCGCGAGCCCGAACCAGGTGCCGTACCCGAGGCTCTCGGCCGCGCAGCGGAGGTTGAAGGTGGCAGCGCCGGCGGAGATCCGCATCGCGCGGCCGGTCGGGTCCTCGGCAGGCAACGTCTTGGATCCGTCGAGGTAGACGTCGATGACGTGCCCCTGGACGTCGAAACGCCACGGCTGGGTGTTGTGCATGCTCGGCGCGGCCACGGCCGCCGCGAGCAGTACGTCGATGTCCTTGCCCGGCAGCTGATCTGACACTGGAGTCTCCTCCCACTGGCTACCTCTTCAGGTTCGCCGCCGGGAGGTGGGCAGCGCTGCGGGCAAGAGTCCCGACCTGGGGGGCCGTTAGTCGGTCGGTGCGGTGAGTTCGACCACGGTGCCGTGCGGGTCGTTGTCGCTGATGCGGACCGTACCGCCGAGCGCCTCGGCCCGGTCGGAGAGGTTCCGCAAGCCACTGCGACGGGTGGTCGTCCCGATGCCGACGCCGTCGTCTGAGACCCGGGCGACGACCAGGCCGGAGCCGACCGTCACCTCGACAGTCACCTGCGTTGCCTGGGCGTGCCGGACGACGTTCGACAGGGACTCGCGGACGGCGGCGAGGATCTGCGGCCGAACCGCGGTTGGTACGGCGGTGTCCACGGGGCCTGTGCAGGTCAGGTGCGGCCGGAAGCCGAGCGTCTCGGTGTACTCGGAGACGAGTCCCTGGAGATCGGCGCGCAATGAACTGGAGTCCGGTGCGTGCTGCAGTTCGAAGATCGCGGCCCGCAGGTCGTGGATCGTACTGTCGATGTCCTCGACGGCCCGTCTGAGCCGCTCTTGGTGCTCGGGGCGCGCCAGCCGGTGCATGCCTTGCAGCTGAAGACCGGTCGCGAACAGCCGCTGGATGACGAGGTCGTGCAGATCGCGGGCGATCCGGTCGCGGTCCTCGAGTACGGCCAGCGCGTCGCGGTCCTGTTGCGCCTGGGCGCGTTCGAGCGCGAGGGTGGCCTGCCCGGCGAACATGCGGACCAGGTCGGCGCCGTCGGTGACCCGGTTGCTCGCGCCCTGTTCGAGCGCGACGACCAGGAAACCGCCGGTGTCGGTCCTACCGCCAGGCAGCGGGGCGATCGCGGTCCGGCCGAGCGTAGCGCCTTCGGGGAACTCGTTCAGTCCGCCCGCGTCCTTGAGGATCCGTGCGAGATCCTCTATCACCACGACCTGGCCGTCGTCCGACACGACCTGCCCGAGAAGCGGGAGGTCGGCCGGGAGGCGGCGTCCGACGAAGCGGCTGTAGTCCGTCGGGCCGTCGATCGCGCGGACGACGAGCTCACCGCCGTCGGCGACCAGTACGCCGGACACCAGCGCCCCGGAGACTTCGCAGCAGCGTTGGGTGATCAGCTGCAGCGCCTGGTCGGCGTCGAACTGGCCGAGCATCAATTGGGTGATCTCCGCGGTCACCTCGTGCCAACGCCGGCGCTGCTCGGTGTCGGCGTACAGCCTGGCGTTGTCGATCACGACGCCGGCCGCCGCGGCGAGCGCGGTGACGGTGCGTTCGTCGTCCTCGGTGAAGTCGGCGCCACCGGTCTTCTCGGTCAGGTAAAGGTTGCCGTAGACATGTTCCCGGGTCCGGATCGGGACGCCGAGGAAGCTCTTCATCGGCGGGTGATTCGACGGGAAGCCGTACGACCGCGGGTGCTCGGCAAGATCGTGCATCCGGATCGGCTCCGGGTGCTCGATCAGCAGCCCGAGGATGCCGTGACCTTCGGGGTACGGGCCGATCGCGGCGATCTCCGCATCCGTCACTCCGTGCGTGATGAACCGGACGAGCCGCTTGCCGTCGGGGCCGACCACGCCGAGGGCCCCGTACCGGGAGTCGGCGAGCTCGCAGGCCGCGCTGACGATCCGGTCGAGGGTGCTGTTCAGGTCGAGATCGGCGCCGATTCCGACGACGGCGTCGAGCAGGGCGCGGAGCCGGTCCTGGTACTCCATGATCTCGTTGACCCGGCCGAGCAGCTCCTGCAGGAGCGCGTCGAGGCGTACCCGGGACAAACCGGCGTACTCCAGCGCCCCCTCGTCCCAGGTTCCCCGTCCTGCACGCGAGTCGCCTGCCACGGGGTCAGCCTAGGGACAGTTCCCGGCGATGGGAACCCTCCTAGGCCCCGGTGCGCGGACGCGCGCCCCAAGGAACGAGTCGCCGGCCGTGGACGGACTCGACGCCGACGCGGACCAGTTGCGGGTCCTCCATCGGCAGCCAGGAGTGCAGCGGCAGGGTCCGGCGCAGCTCGGCCACCTCGCCGGCGCTGACCACCGAGAGGTGACCGATCGCGGTGACGGTCCAGCCGAGGTGCCGGTCGAAATCCACCTCGTCCGCCTCGAACGCCACCACGTCTCCCCGCTCGGCGGCCCGGAACTTGTCGCCCTGCCCGGTGCTGAACACGATCGTGTCCGCATCGACCAGGAAGTTCACGAGTCGTACGGCGGGCAGGCCGCCGGTGGTGTAGACCAGGCGTCCGAGCGGCACCGATCCGAGCAGCCGCAGGCACTCCGGCCTGCTGAGGATCGCAAGGCGTGAGTGATCGAAGCGTAGCGGCGCGGTCATGACAGGTGCCTCCTGGAGTCTCACCCCAGCGTCCCCGGCCGGCCCGCTACGCAGTAGGGCCGAAAGTCCTCCGATCGTCTGACCCGGGATCGTCAGGCGCCGCCCAGCCCGGAGGAGGCGACGCCGTCGGTGAAGCGGCGTTGGAGGGCGAGGAACAGGATCAGCATCGGAGCGATCATGATCACCCCGGCGGCGCTGACCAGGGGGTAGTTCTGGGTGTAGCCCTGCTGGAAGGCGAACAGCGTGGTCGAGACCGGCATCTTGGACTCGGTCTGGATCATCGTGACCGCGAACAGGAACTCGTTGTACGCCGACAGCCCGGTGGTCAGCGCGATCGTGAGCAGGCCGGGGAGCGCGTTCGGCAGCACGATGCGGGTCAACACACCGAGCTCGCCGGCTCCGTCCATCCGGGCCGCTTCCTCGAACTCGCGCGGCATCCCGAGCATGAAGGACCGCAGCAGCAGCGTGGCGAAGGGCGAGAACAGGCCCGTACAGATCAGGACCAGGCCGAACCTGGTGTCGTAGAGACCGGCCCGGGCCCACAGGAAGAACAGCGGGACCAGGAACATCTGGGCCGGCAACGAGCTGGCCACCAGGATGTACGTGATGAAGGCGCTGTTGCCGCGGATCTCCAACCTGGCCAGCGCATAGGCGGCGAGCCCGGCCACCAGACAGGTGAGCAGGATCGTGCCGCCGACGACGATCGCCGAGTTCAGCAGTCCGGCGCCCATGTTCGCCGTCGTCCAGGCATCGACGAAGTTGCTCCACCGCCACGTCCCGGGCAGGCCGAGCGAACTCTCGGCGTACTCGCTGTCGGTCTTCAACGCGTTCAGGAAGAACAAGACGATGGGCCCGATGGCGAAGAGGGCCAGCGCGGTCAGGATGACGTACGTGCCGAGGCCGGCCGAACGGAAGTCGCGTCGCACTGTCAGATGTCCCATTGGCGGACCCTCCGGACGACCAGGTAGGCGGTGACCACGAACGCGCTGATGAGTGCCATGACGACGCCGATCGCCGAGGCATAGCCGGCCTGCAGATTGGTGAACGCGTCGCGGTACAGCACGGTGGACAACAGGTCGGTCGATCCGGCCGGACCGCCCTGGGTGAGGATGTAGACGTAGTCGAAGGCCAGGAACGACCAGATGATCGTCATCAGGCCGAGGAACGCGAAGGTCGGCCGGATCCCGGGCAGCGTGACCGAGAAGAACTGCCGCGCCGGTCCGGCACCGTCGACCGCGGCCGCCTCGTACAGCGACGGATTGATCCCCTGCATCGCGGCGAGGAACACCACCACGATGAAGCCCCACCACGCCCAGTTGTTCACGAACGCGACCGACCAGAGCGCCAGGCTCGGGTCGCCGAGCGGGTTGAGGTTCAGCAGGTTGCCGATGCCGGTGTCCGGGTCGAGGATGCTGCGCCAGATCGAGGCGTTGACCACGCTCGCGACGACGTACGGAATGAAGTAGAGGGTCCGGAACAGCAGCCGGAAGCGCCGGATCCGGGTCAGCGCGTACGCGCCGAACAAGCCCATCGTCATCGGGACGACGAGGAAGAAGACCGTCCACAACAGGTTGTGCAGCAGGCCGTTGAGGAATTCGGCGTCCCGGGTCAGCGCCGCGTAGTTGTCCAGGCCGATGAAGTGCGCCCGGGTACTGATGCCGGTCCAGTCGGTGAACGAATACCACACCGAGAGCAGGCTCGGGATCGCGACCACGACGACGTTGATCGCGATCAGCGGCAGCATGAACAGCCAGCCGCTGACCCTGCGGTCTCGCAGCCGGTCTCCGAAGGTCGCGCTCATCAGGAGCTCCGTCCGCCGGGCTTGGGGGCGGTCGGGACCCGGCCCTGCTGCCGCTCCGCGGTGAACCGGTCGCGGATCCCCTTGCAGTAGTCCTGCGCCGACAGGGATCCCGTGATGACTTTCTCCCAGTAGTTGATCATGTAGGTCTCCGTCTGCTGCGGGAAGAACGTCCAGGTCGTGTAGCCGATCGTCCTGGCCGTCGACAGCTGGTCGTAGAGGTCGACGATGCGGGGATCCGCGCCACCGCCGAAGTCCTTCCGGGCGATGTGGATCGGTGGCGGCGCGAACGAGATCTCCTCGACGCCCTTGACGATCCGCGCGACATCCGTGGTCAGGAAGTTGAGGAAGTCGACCGCGGCACCGACGTCGCCGGTGGTGCTGTTGACGCCGGCGGACTGACCGATCGCGAGGTCCCAGACGACCTCGTGGACGCCGGCGCCGAGCGAGGGGATG
>DASSDE010000661.1:0-3544 GCA_035697365.1 Kribbella sp.
GGGCCGCCTGGCCGTTCTGGACGCGGCCGAGCTGCTGCCCACGTTCCATATCCCCGACGGGCTGGTGGTCGCCCACCACGCCGGCGGGATGCAAGCGCTGCTCCGCGCAGTGGAGAACGTCGAGGACTCCGAGGAGGGCGGTGCCGCGGACGCGGCCGCTGTCACCGGTCAGGACCTCGTCGTCGGCCTCGCTGCTTCCGGCAGCACGCCGTACGTCGCAGGCGCGCTCAAGGCTGCTCGTACGGCCGGAGCCACCACCGTACTGGTGACCTCGAACCCGGACGCCCCGCTGGCGCCGCTGGCCGACATCGTGGTGGCCGCGGACACCGGCCCCGAGGTGATCGCGGGCTCTACCCGGCTGAAGGCCGGCACTGCCCAGAAGATGATCCTGAACGCGTTCTCGACGACGCTGATGATCAAGCTCGGCCGGACCTGGTCGAACCTGATGGTCGACCTGGTGGCGACCAACAAGAAGCTCCGCGGCCGGATGCTGCGGATCCTCGGTGAAGCCACCGGCGCCGACCCCGCCGCCTGCGAGGCCGCGCTGGCCGAGGCCGACGGCGAGCTCAAGCCCGCCCTCGTGCACCTCCTGACCGGCACTCCCATCCCCGCCGCCCGCGCCGCCCTCGAGGCAGCCGAAGGCCGCGTAGCCACCGCCCTCGCCGAGCTCGCCTGACCGCTGCCGGGTTATGTGGCCGCTGGTCTGCTGCAACCCGCCAGCGGTGAAACAACCCGCTAGCCGCGCTGGACCGGCGGTCTGACGACCAGGGTTGCTACTACTAGCGCCATGAAGACCGCCGTGAGGGCGAACGGGATGGGGATCAAGGGGTCCAGCAGGACCAGGACTGCGCCCAGCGGTACGACTGCGTTGACTACCCGGTCGGCGTTGTCGCGGAGGGCTATCCACCAGACCCCTAGGACGAAGATCGCGATCGGGATCGTCACCGTGTAGGACGCCGCGACCTCGCTCAGCTCGGTGTGGTGCGTGATGCTGTCGATCTCGACCTCGATACCGGCCGAGAACGCACCGGCCGCCGCGAACACGAAGTAGTGCACGTACCCGTAGCGCAGCGACCGCGCGAACGACGTGATCGCCGTGTGGTGCGGCGGCCAGAAGTAGATCCACCACAAGGCGGCTGTGACGACAAGCATGAGCACCGACAGCGCGATCAGCTTGCCGAGTGCCTCGTGGTCGTGGACCGCCTCGATGATCGCGTTCGCGGACGCGAGCAGGCTCTCGCCGAGCAGGATCAGCGTGAACAACCCGTACCGCTCGGTGATGTGGTGCGGGTGCCACGGCGTCACCCCGCGGCGCTCGGCGACCACCGGTACGGCGATCTCGGCGATCGCGAACACCGCCCACGCAGCGAGCTGGATCGACTCCGGCAGCACCAGCAGCACGAGCCAGAGCACCTGGACGATCGCGATCCCGCCCGCGTACATCTGCGTGGCGCGCCGGCTCGGTCCGGCCGAGCGCGAGGCCCGCAGCCACTGCGCGATCATCGCGACGCGCATCACGACGTACCCCAGCACCGCGACCGTGAAATCGTGGTCGCTGAAGACCCGCTCGATGCCGGCCGCGAGGACGAGAACGCCACTCATCTGGACGATCGTCAGCAGCCGGTACAGCCAGTCGTCGGTGGCGAACGACGTGGCGAACCAGGTGAAGTTCATCCACGCCCACCAGATGCCGAAGAACACGATCGCGTACGACAGCAGGCCGTCGCCGATGTGCTGCTCGGACAGGGCGTGATGCAGTTGAGCCGCGGCGACGCTCACCGCGACCACGAACACCAGGTCGAAGAACAGCTCCAGCGACGAGGCCACCCGGCCAGGCTCGTGCGGATCCCGCGGCCGCATCGGAACCAGCCGGGCGCGCGTCGTCTCGGGCGTCATGGCCCTTAGGCTAAACGGAGATGTCGACCGATGGGCGGAGCTCGGCGGCAGCGGCGAGTGCTTCGTGGGCGGGGTTGTCGAGGAAGGTCTTGATCAGGGTCGGGTCGGCGGGGCGGTCCAGGTGCGGGAGGGCGATCTGTTCGTACGCTGCCTGGAAGCGCGGGCCCCAGCGCCGGGTGCCGAGGCGGGCCGTCCGGGAACAGTTGTCGACCATGTACGCGACGTCGCGGGCGTGCATGTACGGCAGCAGCGAGTCGACCGCCTCGATCACCGACTCGTTGACGATCTCCGACCACGCATGCCCCCGCGCCGCAAACTCGTCCACCTGCGCCATCATCGTCCCCACGAACAACCCAGCAGTCACCGCATCAACCCGCACAGACCCGCCACCGTCGCGCACAGACCCGCCACCGTCGCGGACAGACCCGCCGCCGTCGCGAGCCGACCGGCCGCCGTCGGGCGCGGACCGGTCTGGTGTCTTCCGGCGGGCGTGGACCTCGGTGCTGTGGGACCACATCGGGCTGCCGCCGATCTCGGTCATCGGGCGGTTCGCGAGCCGCTGCTCGGCGAGGATCACGCTCCGCAGTTCGGTGCCGTCGGCAACCTCGTCGTAGATCTCGGCGACCAGGTCCCGCGCCGGCGCGTACGCCGCCGAGTAGGCGCGATCGAACAGCGCCTCGTCGCCGGTCGCCGCCCGTACCGCGACCAGCCCGGCGTCCGAGATCGTCCGCGCGATCGGCCCGGTGATCACCTCGGTGGACCGTTCGTACGCCACCACCGGGTCCGCACCCTCGATCCGGAAGTACCGGTACAGCGCCTCCACGAGCCCATGCACCGCGCCGAGCAGGATCGCCCGCTCGCCAACGATGTCGGAGTGGTACTCGGCGGCCAGCGTGGTCGCGAACGTGTACGGCGACCCAAGCGCGATCGACCACGCCAGCGCCCGGTCCCACCCGTATCCATCCGGATCCGCGTGCACAGCGATGCTCGCATTGATGCCGGCCCCGTTGACCGTCGCGCCCTGCCGGTACAGGCGACGTACCGAATCCCCCATGCCCTTCGGGCAGACCGCGATCACCGGATGGCCGGCTGGGAACGTACTGCCGAGCTCCTTCAGGTGACCGAGCAGGAAACCGTGGGACAGGCCAATGGTCGCTCCAGGCTTCAGCACGGCGAAGATCTCCTCATGGTGCGCCGCCAGCGCCGCGTCCGCGATCAGCAGGATCACCAGATCAGCGCCGGCCGCCACCTCGAGCCAGTCCCCCAGCGTCCCATCGGCCTCGCTGAACCCCTGCGCGCGAGCATCCTCCACGGACCGTGACCCCGGCCGCAGCCCGACCGCGACGGTGATCCCGGTCCCGTCCAGCGAGTCCCGCAGGTTCAGCGCCTGTGCCCGCCCCTGCGGCCCCCAACCCAGTACGCCGATGCGCTCCACCCCGTGCAGCGCAGCCGGCAGCAGCGGGAACAGATCCCGCCCACCCCGCACGATCGCCTCGCTCCCACCGGGCACAACCATCCGCTCGACCCGAAACACCGAACTCTCCATAACCCCACCCAACGCCCCGCCCACCCCTTGCAGCAAGCGCAACCTCCGCACCGCACCGTTCCGCAATCTGCAACACTGGACTGACCACAGGCAGCGGTCACT
>DASSDE010000662.1:0-7244 GCA_035697365.1 Kribbella sp.
CGGGCTCAGGCGCTGACCGAGTTCCGCGCGGCGCTGGAGCGGAGCGCGACCGGTCGCGTCGAGTTCGCCTGCGACGGCGGCCGCGGCCGGAGCGGTACGGCGCTCGCCTGCCTGGCCGTACTGGACGGCGTGCCTGCCGACCAGGCTGTGGCGTACGTACGGCAGCACTACGACAAGCATGCGGTCGAGACACCGTGGCAGAAGCGCTACGTACTAAATCTGTTGACCCGGGCGTGACGGATCGCGTTGGGTCGAGGCGTGACGATCGAGCGGAGCAACCCTGACGGCTTGCATGCGACGCCTGGCTATCACCATGTGACGCGAGTGCAGGCGGACACCTTGGTGTACCTCGCGGGGCAGTGTCCGCTGCAAGCCTCGGGCGAGCTGGCCACGGGCGGCCTCGAAGGGCAGACCGCGCAGGTCATCGCGAACATCCTCACCGCGCTCGAGTCCGCGGGCGCAACCCCCGAGAACGTGGTCCGTACGGTCATCTACGTCGCCAGCCCCGACCGCGCCGACCTGAGCGCGGTCTGGACGCAGCTCAACGCGTCACCACTCGCGCCCGCCTTCACCACGGCGAGCACGCTGCTCGGCGTCGCACAGCTCGGCTTCCCCGACCAGCTGGTCGAGGTCGACGTCACCGCAGCCCTGTGATCGTTCCCGCCGAGGTGGTGGAGTACGACCCGCGCTGGCCGCTGTGGTTCGCCGAGATCCGCGCACAGCTCGCGCCGTACCTCGCCGAGCTTCCGCACCGGGTCGAGCACGTCGGGAGTACCGCCGTACCGGGCCTGGCGGCGAAGCCGATCATCGACGTCGACATCGTCGTACCGTCGGCGGACCTCGTACCGGCGGCGATCGCGCACCTGACCCGAGCAGGCTACCTGCACGAGGGCGACCACGGGATCGCCGGCCGAGAGGCGTTCGCGCTCCCGCCGAGGACGGTGCACTACCACCATCTGTATGTCGTTGTTGATGGCAACAAAGCCTGCCGGGACCATCTCCTGCTCCGCGACCGCCTACGCACGAACGCGGACGATCGCGAGCGCTACGCCACCCGCAAGTACGAGTTGGCGCACCTGCTCACCACCAACCGCAACGCGTACGTCGACGGCAAGAGTGCGTTGGTCGAGGAGCTGCTTGCTAGAGCTGGTGGTTCACCCAAAGACGGCGCTTCGGGTCGTACCGGTGCTTGAGCTCGACGAGTCGATCGTAGTCGTCGTACGCGTCGGCCACCTCGGCAGCGGTCAGCTTCTCGAAGCTGAAGTTGAGGGCGCGGCCAATGGTTGCCGGACGCCACGGTTCGAGGATCTTGTCGTCACCAGCACCCTTCCCCGGGGTCAGGACGGTCAGCGAGTACTTTGCTGCGCGGCGCCCGACGGCGTTCGGGATCTCCGGTTCGCGGGCCAGCGCGCCGCCGAGGTGGCGGATGCCGATCACGCGCATCCGTGACGCTCCCGGACCGGCCAGCTCGGGCAGGGTCTTGAGGGCGTTGAGGTCGTCGAGCAGCACATTGCGCGAGCTGTAACTGTCCGGGCGTTCCGGCTCCGCGAAGATCTGGCCCGAGTCGACGTACGGGATCACGCCCACCGTGTCGAGCACCGGCGTCCCGATCGCCCGCAGCGGCGCGATCAGCTCCTCGCCCCGATCGCCGAGGATCGCGAGCTGGACCTGACCGACATACTTCCCGCGCACCGGCTCCGGCACCTGTGGGATGTCCGGGATCGGCAGGATCGCGATCGCCGACGTCACCTCGTCCGGCACGGACCGCGTCCACTCCTGCCACTGCTCCGGCACGTCCGGGTACTCGGCGAGGTCGAAGTACAGGCTTCCGCCGAAGATCGTCGGTACGTCGAACAGCTCGACCTCGAGCCCTGTCACGACACCGAAGTTCCCGCCGCCACCGCGCAGCGCCCAGAACAGATCCGGGTCCTCCTCCGCGTTCCGTCGGACGCCGTCCGGGGTCACCACCTCGATCCGCCGAACGTGGTCCGCGGCGTACCCGTACCGCCGCGCCATCAACCCCAGCCCGCCGCCGAGCGTGTACGAGATCGCGCCGACGCCAGGTGCACTGCCGGACAGCGGCGCGAGACCGTACGGCGCGGTCGCGGTCAGCACGTCCCTCCACGTCGCGCCCGCCTCGATCCAGGCCGTCTTCCGGCCGGCGTCGACCATCACGCCGTTGAAGCCGGCGGTCGCGATCAGCACCCCGCCGTCGATCCCCTCGACGAGCCCGTGCCCCGCTGCCTGGACAGCGATCCGCAGGTCGTGGTCGATCGCGTAGCGCACCGCCTCCTCGATCTCGGCCGCGCTCGTGACCGGGAAGACCACCGCGGGCCGGTGCGGGTCGCCGCGCTGGAACCCGAGCCGCGCCGCGTCGTACCCCTTGCTTGTCGTCGTCAGCATCATGAAAGTCACGCTAGTGGCCCTTGCGGACACATCTTGTCCGCAAGCAATCATGGGTGGATGAGTGCCCGCAAGGAAATGCCCGGACGGCTGCTGCGGCTGTTGTCGCTGCTGCAGAGTCGTCGCGAGTGGTCCGGGCGCGAGCTGGCCGACCGGCTCGGCGTCACCGAACGGACCGTACGGCGAGACGTCGAGCGGCTCCGTTCACTCGACTACCCGGTGACCGGCACCACCGGAACCGCGGGCGGCTACCGGCTGGGATCCGGAACCCACCTGCCGCCGCTGCAGCTGGACGACGACGAGGCGATCGCCGTCGCGCTCGGTCTCGTCGGCGCGGCCGGCGGCGGGGTGAGCGGGATGGCGGACAGCTCGATGAGCGCGCTCGCGAAGCTGGAGCAGGTCCTGCCCGCGCGGCTCAGGCCTGAGCTCGCGGCGGTCGGCTCGGCCGCGGAGGCGATCCCGCGTCCCGGCCTGCCGCAGGTCGATCCGGGCGCCCTCGCCGTCCTCGCCCGCTGCTGCCGCAACCACGAGATCGTTGCCTTCGACTACCACGGACGCACACGCGCGGCGACGCGGCGCCGGGTGGAGCCGCATCAGCTGCTGACGCTGGCCTGGCGCTGGTACCTGCTGGCCTTCGATCCGGAACGGGACGACTGGCGGATCTTCCGTGTCGACCGGATCTCGTCCGTCACGCCAGTACTGCATCGCTTCACCCCGCGCGTCCTGGACGGACCGTCGTACCTGGTCGAGTCGTTCATGTCGGCGCAGTACCAGCACTCCGTCCATCTGACCGTACGGGCATCAGCGGCCACTGTCTCCGCAACCTTCGAGGGGTTGTGCGCGGGATCGTCGAGCCGGTCGATTCGTCGACCTGCACCGTGCGGTTCAGTGCGGACACGCCCGCGATGCTGCTGACCCAGGTCGCCGCGATTGCCGCCGTCGCGACGTTCGTGGTCGATCACGCCACGCCGGAGACCGCGGCGCTGATCGGCCGCGTGGGCGACCAGCTCAAGCAGTCGTTCGGGGCCTCAGGCAACGATCAGGCCGACTCCGAGGGTCAGGACGCCGATCGCCAAACAGACCGCGCCTGACCAGAGGATCCAGAGGAACTGGTTCGGCTGGGCGCGGTCCTTGCCGGCCGAGGAGGCGAAGAACCCGCCGGACATCAGGATCGCGGCGACCGGGATCGCGAGCCGCGCGACCCACAGCCAGAACCCGGTGAGCCCGGTCTGGTCGACATACAGCAGGGCGACCAGGCTGAGGATCACCAGCACGCCGGCGTGCGCGTGGCCGGCGCGGGCGAACGACTTCTGGAAGTCGGTCATCGGCACCTGGCCGCGGACGATCTTGGTCATGAAGTACCCACCGAACTGGATCGTCACGACGATGAGCAGGATGACACCGGCGATGACGCGGGACACGTCGGTCATGCGTAGACCTCCTTATGGATAGTCAGGGTATCCGCTTATGGATACTGCTACTATCTATCACAGACGACAGGAAGGCAAGCCATGCGAATCGGGGAGCTCAGCAAGGCCACGGACGTCCCGGTGCCGACGATCAAGTACTACCTGCGCGAGGGCCTGCTGCCCGCGGGCGAGCTCAGCAGCCCGAACCAGGCGTCGTACGGCGAGACCCATGTCCGCCGGCTGCGCCTGATCCGCGCCCTGATCGAGCTGGCAGGGGTGCCGGTGGCCACCGTGAAGGAGATCCTCGAATCCCTCGACGCAGACACCGAACCGCTGCACGAGCAGATCGGCCGCGCGCACCGCGCCCTCACGCCTACCCGCCGTCTGTCCGCAACCGATGAGGCCCGTACGGCCGCGACCGCTCAGGTCGCGGACCTGATCCACGATCGCGGGTGGTCCGTCGAGCCCGACGCCCCCGCCCTGGCCACGCTCGTCGACACCATCGCCGCGCTGCGCACGCTCGGTCAGGACAGCCTCGTCGCGCACCTCGACACGTACGCCGACGCCGTCGAGGCCTTCACCCAACTGGAGATCGACGCCGTCACCACGAACCCGACCCGCGACCAATTGGCCGAATCGGTGGTCATCGGCACCATCCTCGGCGAAACCCTGATCGCTTCCCTGCGGCTGCTCGCCCAGGAATCCATCTCCGCCGAGCGCTGGAAGGACCGCTGACTCACAGGCGAGGCTTCAGCACCTCTCGGCACCACGTACGGAAGTCCGTACCGGTGATCGCGGCTCTCGACCAGTCCGCGTCGTAGATGCCTTCGTCGTGCGCGGCGAACGCCTCGGCCACGTCCTGCACCGCCTGATCATCGGCACCCTGCGAGCGCAGCAGCGACCCGTAGTCCGCGACGGGCACACGGCGGTAGGTGATCGGACGCCCCAACTCCTGACTGAGGACCTCCGCCATACCGTCCGGGGTCAGCCGATCAGGCCCGTACACCGGAAGGTCCTCCTGACCGTCCCACGCCAGGTCGACGAGCAGATCCGCGGCCGTACGGGCGATGTCGCGCGTCGCGATCATGGCCAGCGGATGATCGCCGGCGCCCGTCAGCGAGAACACCCCCTGCGTACGGATGGAGTCGAGCTGCCGGAAGAGGTTCTCCATGTAGAACGGCAGGCCCAGCGCGCGGTACGCAGCACCGGATGCGGCGAGCTCCACGTCCATCGCGAAGGCTGCCGATAGCACGCCGGCCCGCTTCGGCCAGCCGTGACCGGCACTGGACACCGCGACGACATGCCCCACGCCGTGCCGCGCGACGGCGGCCTGCCCAGCGCGGGCGAAGTTGAGGTAGTGCGCCTCGGCGCTCGGCGCCTGCGGGTTCGGCGGGACGAGCCAGAACAATGCATCGGCGCCCGGCAGGGCCTTGTCGAGCACGGCCGGGTCGTCGTGCGTGCCCTCGACGATCTCGATCCGTTCGCGGACCGCGCCGCTCAGCCGGGACGCGTCCCGAACGATGACGCGGACCTGAGCGTCCTGGTCGAGTAGCAGGCCGACCAGCTCGGAGCCGATCTGTCCGGTCGGTGTGGTGACGACAATCATCAGTACGCCTCTCGCAACATGAACAGGAATTCCGGTTCCGAATTTAGACCGGATGGCAGGTCGCGTCAACTAGAGTTGGGTCATGACCTCCAGCGACCGGCCGTTGCGCGCGGACGCCAGGCGCAACCGCGACGCCGTCATCGACGCGGCCGGCGAGCTGTTCGCCCAGCACGGCGAGGCCGTACAGATGGACGAGATCGCGGCGCGCGCCGGGCTCGGCGTCGGCACGCTCTACCGGCACTTCTCCGACAAGCAGGCACTGATCGCCGCGATCATCGGCCGGCGCTTCGCGGCGATGACCGCGCTCGCCCGCAGCGCCGACAAGACCGAGGACCCGTGGACCGCGTTCGAGCAGCTGCTCTACGGCTATCTGGAGTCCGCGCGCACCGACGCCGCGTTCTGCCTCGCACTGCTCGGTCCGGAGAAGCCCGACTGGAACGAGATCGCGGCCGAGAAGGCCGAGTTCTCGGCCGTCACCGAACAGATCGTCCGACGCGCGGTCGAAGCCGGCCACCTCCGCGAGGACTTCAGCTCCGACGACTTCATCCTCATCACCCGCGGAGCGATGGCGACCATGACCGGCGCCGGCGACTGGCGGCGCTACGTGCAGCTGACCCTCGAGGGCATCCGCCGCTAGCAGTCACCCAGGAGGCCGGGGAGGAGTTTCGACAGGGCTTTGTGGAGCGCCCGGCGGTCGGTCTCGGTCAGCGGGTCGAAGACCAGTTGGCGGACGAGTTCGACGTGGCCGGGTGCGGCCTTGACGAGCTCGGCGTAGCCGTCGGGCGTGAGGATCGCGTTCGTGAAGCGCCCGTCGTCCGGGTCGGGCTCACGGCGTACCAACCCGCGGTTCTCCAGGCGGCGGATCAGGTGCGAGAGCCGGGAGAGCTCCGAGTTGGTCAGGATCGCGAGCCGACTCAGGCGCATCGTGTGGTCGGGCTGATCCGAGAGGCCGGCCAGGACGTAGTACTCCAGGAAGCTCAGGTTGGAGTCGCGCTGCAGCTGCTCCCCGAGCGCGCCGGTGAGCAACGCCATCATCAGCTGCAGCGTCTTCCAGGTCTCCAGCTCGGCAGGCAGCAACCAGCGCGGCTCGACCGCCTCCTCCGCCGCTTCACTGCCCATGACTGCAGCATAGCCAGGATCGAGATGACTTGAACTTTCATGTAAGTCGGCCTACCTTGACTATTGACATGAACATTCAAGTCATCCCCTCTGAAGGAGTCGTCGCCATGAGCGACCTGAAGATCGCGATCATCCTCGGCAGCACCCGGCCCGGACGCAACGGCAAGGCGGTGGCCGACTGGGTGGTCGAGCAGGCCGCCCGCCGTACGGACGCCACCTATGAACTGATCGACCTGCTCGACTACCCGCTGCCACACCTCGACGAGGCGATGCCGCCGGCCGCCGGGCAGTACGCCGGCGAGCACACGAAGGCGTGGGCTGCGACCATCGCGGCGTACGACGGCTTCGTGTTCGTCACCCCGGAGTACAACCACTCCACGTCCGGCGTGCTGAAGAACGCGATCGACTACCTGTACGCCGAGTGGAACAACAAGGCGGCCGGCTTCGTGTCGTACGGCTCGCTCGGTGGCGCGCGGGCGATCGAGCACCTGCGCGCGATCAGCGCCGAGCTGCAGGTCGCCGACGTACGGCAGCAGTTGTCGTTCTCGCTCTTCACCGACTTCGAGAACTTCAGTACGTTCCGGCCGGGACCGCAGTACGCCGAGCAGGCGACGGTGCTGTTCGACCAACTGGAGTCGTGGGCGCGCGCCCTCAAGCAGGTCCGCGTCGATCAGCCGATCGCGGCATGAACGTCGCCGTCTGGATCA
>DASSDE010000663.1:0-3838 GCA_035697365.1 Kribbella sp.
GCCGCCGCGAGCCTCGACGAGTAGCCGGCGAACCAGACCGCCTGGTTCTCCTGGATCGTGCCGGTCTTGCCGGCCAGGTCGCTCTTGCCGAACTTCAGTTTGCCGCCGGTACCGTCCTTCGCCATGACCTGCTGCAGCACGTAGTTGACACCGTCCGCGACGCCCGGCGACAGCACCCGGTGGCAGTTCGGGCCGGGCGTCGGGATCGCCTTGCCGGTCTTCAGCGAGGCGATCGACGTGATGATCTGCGGGTTGCAGTACATGCCGCGGGCCGCGAACGTCGCGTACGCGTTGGACAGCATCAGCGGCGTGATCAAACCCGCCGAGCCGAGGGTGAACGTGATCACCACGGGGCTGCAGTACATGCCGCGGGCGGCGAACGTCGCGTACGCGTTGGACAGCATCACCGGCGTGACCAGACCCGCCGCACCCAGCGTGTACGACACGACCTGCTTCAGCGGCTTCAGCTCCTGGGCGTCGTACATGCCGAGCTGGTTGGCGATGGTGGCGATCGGGCAGAGGCCGATCTGCTGCGAGAGCTGCAGGAAGTAGGTGTTGGTCGAGGCGCGGGCCGCGTCCACCATCGACGGGTCGAGGATCGTCCTCGTCGAGTTCTTCGGGACGTAGTTGTCGGCCGAGGTCGGGCCCTTGCAGGTCTCGAAGGTCTTGCCGCTCAGGTCGATGGTCTGCGGGGAACGGATCCGGTACGTCGTCGGCACGCCCTTCGCGATCGCTGCGGCGATCGTGAACGCCTTCATGGTCGAACCGTTCTGGAAGCCGCCGAAGCCGCCGGGGTAGGACTTCTCGACGTTGTAGTTGTACGCCGTCTGGCCCTTCTTCGCGCCGTACGGGCGGCTCTGCGCCATCGCCTTCACCAGGCCGGTGCCGGGCTCGACGAGGGTGACGGCGGCGACCACGTCGTCGGTGGCCTTCGAGTGCTTCTTGATCGACGCCTCGGCGGCTGCCTGCGTTTTCTGGTCGAGCGAGGTCCTGATCACCAGGCCGGCGGTCTCGATGTAGTTCTCGCGCTCCTCCTGCGTCTTGCCGAAGGCGTTGTTGCTCTTCAGCTTCGACACGACGTACTCGCAGTAGAACGGGTACCTCGAGTTCGCGCAGCCGCTCGGGATCACCTTGACCTTGGCCGGATCGAGGACGGGTGTCTTCAGCGCGGCCTGCGCCTGCTTGGCGGTGATGACGTTCAGCTCCTGCATCCGGCGCAGGACGACGTCGCGGCGGGCCTTGGCGCGTTTCGGGTTGTCGATCGGGTCGTACCCGGTCGGGTTCTTCACCAGGCCGGCCAGCATCGCGGCCTGCGGGAGCGTCAGCTTGCTCGCGTGCACACCGAAGTAGTGCTGGGCCGCCGCGTCGACACCGTACGAACGGTCGCCGAAGAAGGCCAGGTTCAGGTAGCGGTTCAGGATCTCCGACTTCGAGAGCTCCTTCTCGACCGCGATGGCGTAGCGCAGTTCGGCGATCTTGCGCTCGTACGTCTCGGCGGTCGCTTCCTTGACCTCTTCCGGCGTCCGGGCCTTGTTGATCAGGCTCAGCTTCACGTACTGCTGGGTGATGCTCGAGCCGCCCTGCTGGACGCCGCCGGAGGACTGGTTGCGCAGCAGCGCGCGGAGCGTGCCCTTGAAGTCCAGGGCGCCGTGCTCGTAGAACCGGTCGTCCTCGATCGCGACGATCGCCTTCAGCATCATCGGGCTGATCTGCTTCAGCGTCACCGGGGTCCGGTTCTGCTGGTACAGCGTGGCGATGGTGTGGCCGTCGGTGTCCTGGATGATCGTCTTCTGCGCCAGCGGCGCGGTCTCAAGGTCCTGCGGCAGGTACTGGACCGTCTCGTGTGCCTTGGCGGTGGTGACGCCGGCCAGCCCGGCGAACGGGAGTGCGAGTCCCGCGGCAAGGGCCCCGGCCACCGCGCTGGTCACCAGGAACACGAACACCGACCAGACGACATTCGGTCGCTTGGCCCGTCGCTCGCCTCTGTGCATGGTTGGGCAGATTACGTCAGGAGAGAGCTTTCCGGGAGTCTCCTCGTTACAGAATTTACACATTGACTCATCGATCTCACCCTCAGTAACCGACGTTTCACAACCCGACGATCATCGCATCCTCCAACCGACGCCTCGCGTCAGGGGGCGATCAGGACCTTCAAGGCGGTTCGGTCGTCCATTGCGCGGTAGCCGGCCGGCGCGTCGTCGAGCGTGATCGTACGGTCGAAGACCTTGCCTGGGTTGACGGTTCCGTCGAGGACCGCGGGGAGCAGGCGTTCGATGTACGCGCGCGCCGGAGCCGGCCCGCCGGTGAGGGTGATGTTCGGCAGGAACAGCGTGCCGAAGCCGATCGGCGCCTCGTCGTACTGCGGCACGCCGACGCGGCTGATCACCCCGCCCGGCCGAACCACACCGAGCGCCTGTTCGTACGCCGGCAGGTGGCCGACCGCCTCGAGTACGACATGTGTACCGTCGCCGCCGGTGAGCTCGCGGACCTTCGCGATGCCCTCCTGTCCGCGCTCCGCCACCACCTCGCTCGCGCCGAACTCGACGCCGAGATCGGTACGGTCCTTGTGCCGGCCCATCAGAATGATGCGCTCGGCACCGAACTGCCTGGCGGCGAGGACGGCGAGCAGGCCGACCGCACCGTCGCCGATCACCGTGACAGTGGTCCGCGCAGACACGCCGCCCTTCAGCGCCGCGTGGTACCCGGTGCCGTAGACGTCCGACAGCGTGAGCAAGGACGGCAGCAGTGCGGGATCCGCGCCGCCTTCCACCTTGACCAGCGTGCCGTCAGCCTGCGGTACCCGGACCGCCTCCGCCTGGCATCCGCCGACACCGTTCGCGTTCCAGAACCCGCCGTGCCGGCAGGACGTCTGCAGGTCCTCCCGGCAGAAGTCGCAGGTCCCGTCCGACCAGGCGAACGGCGCGATCACGAAGTCGCCCTTGCGGAGCGTGCGGACCTCGCGTCCGGCGTCCTCCACGACGCCGACGAACTCGTGTCCCATGGTCTTGCCGCCAGGTGTCAGCGGCAGGTTGTGGTACGGGTGCAGGTCGCTGCCGCAGATACAGGAACGGACCACCCGTACCACGGCGTCTGTTGGTTGCTGGAGCACCGGATCTGGTACGTCGATAACGCGGACATCTCCGGGGCCGTACATGTAAGTCGCTCGCATTGCTCCAGTGAAGGGCGTGGCGGCCTGGCCTGGCAGTGCCTGTCGTTCCAGGTAACGCCAGTGCCTCCCTCGGGGGTCACGAGGTCCGTAGGCTGGAGGACATGGACGACCGCGCGGAGATCAAGGAGTTCCTGAGCTCCCGGCGCGCTCGGCTCTCGCCCGAGCAGGCCGGCCTCCCGGCGTACGGGGGCAACCGGCGTGTGAAGGGCCTGCGCCGCGAGGAGGTCGCGCTGCTGGCGGGCGTGTCGGTGGACTACTACGTACGGATGGAACGCGGCAACCTCGCTGGTGCGTCGGAAAGCGTCCTGGAGGCACTCGCCCGCGCATTGCAGCTCGATGACGCCGAACGCGACCACCTGCATGCGCTGGCCCGCAAGTGCGGTCCGGCACCGGTACGCCGACGCCCCGCGGTCCGGGGTGTCCGCCCGGCGCTGCAGCAGGTCCTGGAGGCGATCACCGATTCGCCGGCCTGGAGGCGCAGGACGGCCGCGATGTCGTCGGCCGCTCGTTCCCAGTCGACGAAGAAGTCCTTCGACGCCGGGTCGAGGAACGTGAAGCGGGCGGTGTTCGCGGGGTGGCGCGGACCGGCGAACATCTGCGCGTACAGGGCCTGTGACAGCTGGTTCGCGGCGAGGATGTCGAGATTGGCGATGCGGATCCAGGCCGGCG
>DASSDE010000664.1:0-3683 GCA_035697365.1 Kribbella sp.
GTACGAACGCTCCCAGGCGTCGCCGAGGATCAGCGCACCGCTGGGAAGCTTCTCGGACCAGCGCAGCGCGACCCGGGAGATCCGCGTCGCGGTGACCTCGATGGTGCCGTCGTTCCAGGCGATCTCGGCACCCGCACGCGAAGGTGCGACCAAACCGTCCGAGGGGCCCACCTGGACGAAAACAGCGCTCGGTTCGCTCACCTGACTCCCTCGGGCGGAATTAGTTTCCCCAGAGACTTTAGTTAGTGCCGCTCGGGCCGGTCAAGGCGGAGACCGCCGTCACGAGACGGTCGACATCCGACTGATCGTTGTACGGCGCCAGGCCGGCGCGAACCGCACCGGCCGGGCCGAGACCCAAGTGCCGGGCGGGCTCGTACGCGTAGAACGAACCGGCCGGCGCATTCACTCCGGTTTTCGCGACGTGTTCGGCGACGGCGGCCGGAGCGTGACCGTCGACCGTGAACAGCAGGGTCGGCGTGCGGTGCGCGGCGTGCCCGTGGAGCGTGACGCCGGGGAGCGCGGCGAGCCTGGTCTCCAGGTCGTCACGGAGCACATCCTCGTGCTCCTCGACCAGTTGGAGCGAGGAGACGAGACGCTCACGACGGGTGCTGCCCGAGCCGCCGAGGCCGGCGATGAAGTCGACGGCGGCGGTGGTGCCGGCGAGGAGCTCGTACGGCAGCGTCCCGAACTCGAACCGCTCGGGCACGACGTTCGACGACGGCAGCAGCTTGTCAGGCTTCAGCGTCTCGAGCAGCTCGGGAGCGGCGGTCAGGACGCCGAGATGCGGCCCGAAGAACTTGTACGGCGAGCACGCGTAGAAGTCGGCGTACCGGGCGTCGACCGGCGCATGCGCCGTGAGATGCACGCCGTCGACGTAGATCAGCCCGCCTGCCTCGTGGACCTGGTCGGCGACCTTCTGGGTGTCCGGACGGGTGCCGAGGAGGTTGGACGCGGCCGTGACG
Organism: Kribbella sp.; assembly: GCA_035697365.1. Lineage (GTDB taxonomy): Bacteria > Actinomycetota > Actinomycetes > Propionibacteriales > Kribbellaceae > Kribbella. The sequence goes on from DASSDE010000664.1 coordinate 963, forward strand.
GCCACCAGGCGGGTACGGTTCGTGAGGAGTGGGGCGATGTCGTCCAGCTCGGACGTCTCCGGGTCGAAGCCGAGCCACTTGAGCGTGGCACCGGCGGCGTCGGCGGCCTGAACCCAGGGGCGGACGTTCGCGTCGTGGTCCAGGCGGCTGACGATCACCTCGTCGCCCGGAGTCCAGGACTTGGCGAGCGTTCGGGAGAAGTCGTACGTCAGCTGGGTCATGCTGCGACCGAAGACGATCCCCTGCGCCGTGGTGCCGAGCAGATCGGCCATCGCCTGCCGGGCGCCGACGACGATCTCGTCCGCGCGGCGTTCGGCGGCGGTCAACTGCCCCCGGTTGGCGAGCGCCGAGGTCATGGTCCGCGCGACCGCGTCGGCGACGGCCTGCGGCGTCTGCGAACCGCCGGGACCGTCGAAGTGCGCGGCGCCCTCGTCGAGCGCGGGGAACTGCTTCCGGACCGTGACGACGTCAAAGGCACTCATGTGCGTCATCCTCTCTCGCTCCTGACATCCGCCGCCAGTCGCTGCCCGAATGCGGATAAAGATGCACGAACTGTCGCTCCCGTAGTGCAGGATGTCAGGAGTGAGCACGGTAACGACTCCTGACAGCGCCTCCGACCAGGTCCCCGCCCAGGCCTGGGTTCCGACCATGCTGGCGCTGGCCGCCATCTGGGGCTGCAGCTTCTTGTTCATCTCGGTCGGCGTGCGCGAACTGCCGCCGCTCTACCTGGCGCTCGGACGGGTGGTCGCGGGCGCCGCCGTCCTGCTCGCGATCCTGGTCGTGAAGCGCGAGCCGCTGCCGCGGGACCCCCGGCTGTGGGCGCACTCGTTCGTGGTCGGCGCGATCGGCTCGGCGATCCCGTGGACCCTGTTCGGGTACGGCGAGGAGCGCATCCCGTCGTTGCTGGCCGGTATCTGGAACGGCATCACCCCGCTGATCGTGCTGCCGATCGCGGTGCTGCTGTTCCGTACCGAGAAATTCTCGGCGCAGCGCGGGTTCGGGCTGCTGATCGGGTTCCTCGGCATGCTCGTCGTGCTCGGCGCCTGGCGCGTGCAGAGCGGTGCCGACCTTCTCGGCCAGGGTCTGTGCATGCTGGCCGCGTTCTTCTACGGGCTTGCGATCCCTTACCAGAAACGGTTCCTGGCCGGGACGACGTTGTCCGGTACGGCACTGTCCACCACCTTGTTGCTCTGCGCAACGGTGCAGCTGGCGATCGTCGCTCCGCTGGTGACCGGCCAGGCGCCGCCGGCACCGTGGTCGCTGTCACCCAAGGTGCTGCTGAGCGTGCTCGCGCTCGGGGCGTTGGGCAGCGGGTTCGCGTTCGTACTCAACATGCGCAACATCCGGCTGATCGGCGCGAGCCGTTCGTCGATGGTGACGTACCTGATGCCGGTGTTCTCGATCCTCGTCGGCGTGATCGTCCTGCACGAGCACATCACCTGGTACCAGCCCGTCGGCGGCCTGATCGTCCTGGCCGGCGTCGCTGTGTCCCAGGGCCTGTTCAAGAACCTCGGAGGTTCGGGACGGCGGCGACCACTACCGCGGTGAGAGCCAAGAGCGTGCCGACCACGACCGGCGCGGTGATCGGCTTGTCGGCGACCGGGACGAAGACGTCGATGAAGAGGCTCGCGATCAGCTGACCGGCGATCGTGCCGAGGCCGAGGACGAACACCCCGACGACGCGGACGACGGCGGCCGCGGCGCTGATGAAGATCACGCCGCAGAGGCCGCCGAGATACAGCCACGGCTCGCTCGGGAGGTGCCGTGGAGCACCGCGGAGCGCGAGGTCGACGAGGAAGACGACCAGGAGCGCGACGAATCCGACCAGGAAGTTCACCACGCCGGCGGCGACCGCGCCGTACGCATCCGGGGACGCGGTGCGCGCGACCCGACCGTTGATCGCCTGCTGCACCGCGGTGCCGACGCCGGCCAGCGCAGGCAGAATCGCGAGCAGCAAACCGTCCGGATGACTGAGCTGCTCGGAGACCGCGAGGGCGACCGCGACCAACGCGATCAGGGCGCCGACGATGCGCAACGGAGTCAGCGGCTGCGGACCCGCCGGCCCGAACCCGAGGCGATCGACGACCAGACTGCTGATCGCCTGACCTGCAACTCCGGCGACCAGGAACACCGCGACACCGATCACGGACACGGTGATCGATTGCGTCGCGACCAGGAACGCACCGGCGACACCGCCGACGCACTGCCACCAGCGCAGACCGCCGTGCCCGCGCATCGGCCTGCGGATCGTGCGCCACACGTTGCCGAGCCCACGCCGTACCGGCGGAACCACAGCTGTGGCGATCAGCAACACGACCAGACCGGTCCCGAACGAGATCAGCGCCGCCGGGACCCCGTCGCCGAGGATCCCGCCCAGCTCGCCGTTGATCCGGGACTGGACCGCCACCAGCATTCCGATCCCGAACGCCGACGTCAGGCCGACGAGATGGTGCCGCCGGGTCGAAGCGGCCGGAGGCGAGGCGGTGGTTGTCACGTCGGCCCCATCATCGGCGGATCAATGCGAGGTACATGGCGTCGGTGCCATGGAGATGTGGCCACAGTTGCACGTCGGGTCCCTCCCCCAGGTCCGGTACGCCGGGGAACAGCGACCGGGCGTCCTCGAGGGTCGCGTCGTCACGGCGAGCCAGGATCGCGTCGACGACCGCGCGAGTCTCGTCAGGGTGCGGCGAGCAGGTTACGTACGCAACGACACCTCCCGGG
>DASSDE010000665.1:0-2262 GCA_035697365.1 Kribbella sp.
GGCATCGTCACCAGCCAGTCGATCCGGGTGGCCGGCGACGCCATCGACAAGGCGATCGTGAACTACTGCAAGAAGGAGTTCTCGCTGCTGCTCGGCGAGGCCACCTCGGAGCAGATCAAGATGACCATCGGATCCGCGTTCCCGACCACCGACGGCCCGGACAGCGAGATCCGCGGCCGGGACATGGTCTCCGGCCTGCCGCGCACCGTGAAGGTGTCCTCGGCCGACATGCGGCAGGCGATCGAGGAGCCGATCACCGCGATCGTCGACGCCGTGAAGGCGACGCTGGACAAGACCCCGCCGGAGCTGGCCGGTGACATCGTCGACCGTGGCATCGTGCTGACCGGTGGCGGCGCGCTGCTCAAAGGCATGGACGAGCGCCTGCGGCACGAGACCGGGATCCCGATCCACGTCGCCGACAACCCGCTGGATGCCGTCGTGCTCGGCGCCGGCAAGTGCGTGGACAACATCGAGACCCTCAACCGCATCCTGGTCACCGACAACCGGCGCTGAGACACGACCGATGCTCAAGGATCTCGGTACGCCCTCGCGCAACACCTCCGGCAGGAGCACCTCGACCCGTAGCGCGTTCCGCTCGGCGGGCGAGACACCCCTGCGATCGACGGGAACGCCCCGCGAGGTGCGCCGCCGCCGATCCGTACTGGCGCTGGTGATCCTGGCCTGTTTCACGCTGATCGTGCTCGACGCCCGCCGTTCGGCCGGCTCGCCGGTCGAGCCGCTGCGGGAGGGCGCGGCCGCGGTTTTCGGCCCGCTGGAGTCGACCGCGACCTCGGCCCGGCAGCCTGTGGACAACCTCCGCGACCGTTTCGCGGAAATGGATAGGTTGAAAGCAGAGAACGAAAAACTCAAGAAGGACAACCAAAGCCTCACCGAGCAGCTGAACACGTCGGACTATGCGCGCAGCCGGGCGCAGGAGCTGGACAAGCTGCTCAAGCTCGCCCCGAAGTACACGATGACTCCCGCGCGGGTGATCGGGTTCGGCAGTGCCCAGACCTTCAGCCACACAGTGACCATCGATGCCGGCACGGCGGACGGCGTGCGCCCGGACATGACCGTGCTGAACGGGACGGGTCTGGTCGGCCGGGTGGTGCGGGCCACCCAGGGGACCGCGACCGTGCTGCTGATCGGCGACCGCAACTCGACCGTCGGCGGCCGGCTGAACTCGACCCTCGCGCTCGGCTTCGTCTCCGGACGTGGCGACGTGGCCGGCACGCTCGACTACAAGCTGGTCGACCTGAAGGCGCGGCCCAAGGTCGGCGACCGGATCGTGAGCTGGGGCTCGAGCGACAACGCGCCGTACGTTCCGGGGGTCCCGATCGGTGTCGTCACCTCCGTGACGCCGAACGAGGGCGCCCTGGGATCCACCGCAACCATCAAGCCGTACGTCGATCCGACCCGGATCGACACCGTCGGCGTAGTGACCGGGCCGCCGGCCCGCCCGCCGCGCAGCCAACTCACAGGAAAGGGGAACTGACGTGATTGCACTACGGATCGGGTTGGCCGCCCTGTTCCTGATGATCGCGGTCACCGTGCAGACGTCCGTGCTGACGAACATCGCGGTCGCGGGCGTGACCTGCGACCTGACGCTGATCGTGGTGATCGCGCTGGCGCTGTCCCGAGGTCCGGAGTGGGGCGCGATCGCCGGGTTCGCGGGCGGCCTGCTGCTGGACATCGCACCGCCCGCCGACCACACCGCCGGCCGCTGGGCGTTGGCACTGGCCGTCGCGGGGTACGTCGCCGGCCTGATCCGGCGCCAGCGGACCTCGACCGGCCCGGTCGGACCGCTCGGCGTCGCGCTGACCGTTGTGCTCGGCACGGCGATCTCGTTCTTCCTGTTCAGTGCGACCGGCTCGCTGCTGCACGATCCGTCGGTCGACTGGAGCGAGTTCGGCGTCCGCCTCGGAATCGCCGCCGGGTACGACGTGGTCGGCGCGATCGTGGTGATCCCGCTCGTGATGTGGATCCTCGGCCGGGTGAAACCCGCCCGCGAACGCCGCCGGGTCGCACCGTGAACTGGGACGGTTTCGAGGCGCCGCTCAAGGCCCGGCTGCGGTTGTTCGTGATCGGGGTGCTGGTCTTCTCGTTGCTGTGCACGCTGTTCGGCCGCCTCTGGTACATGCAGGTGATGTCGAGCGCCGACTATTCGCAGGCGGCCACCCAGCAGCACATCCGGCAGGTCCTGATCCCCGCGCCGCGCGGCACGATCGTCGACTCCCAGGGCCGCACCCTGGTCGGCAACCG
>DASSDE010000666.1:0-10350 GCA_035697365.1 Kribbella sp.
CCTCGCGGTCGCGACCAACTGCGGCCAGATCAAGTCCGGTGCGCCGGCCCGGTCCGACCGCACCGCCAAGTACAACCAGCTGCTCCGGATCGAGGAGGAGCTCGACGACGCGGCGACGTACGCCGGTCGCTCGGCCTTCCCCCGGTTCAAGGGCTGACCCAGGAGGAATCGCCGTATGCCGTCCCGTCGGGAATCCGGTGCACGCCCCGGCTCGCGTCCGTCGAGCCGGACCCAGTCGCGTCCACCGGCCCGGCGGGGCGACCAGCCGAAACGCCGGACGGCCGGCACCCAGCCCGAGCCCGCGCGGACCCGAGGGTCCCGCAACCTGACCGGCCGGGCGGCCGTCGTGCTGCTGGTGCTCGGCGCGCTGATCGTGTCGTATGCGCAGAGCCTGCGGGTCTGGTTCGACCAGCACCAGCAGATCAGCGCCCTGAACCAGGAGATCCGGGACCGGGAAAAGCGCGTCGGCGAGCTGAACGACGAGATTGCCCGCTGGCAGGACGACGCGTACGTGAAGGCGCAGGCGCGGCAGCGGCTCGGCTGGGTGATGCCGGGCGAGATCGGCTACCGGGTGATCGGCGTGGACGGGAAGCCGGTCGGCGCCCCACCGGAGCCGCCCGCACCCTCCGACGGTACGGCGGAGGCGCAGAAGCCGACCTGGTACACGAAGCTGTGGGGCAGCGTCGAGTGCGCGGGCAACCCGCCGGCACCGGCCGTGACGCCCACCCCGACGCCCACGCCGTCGGCGAGCGGCACGCCGTCACCTAAGGTGACCAGGTGAGTGTCAGTCCTTCCGATCAAGAAGCAGTCAGCAAACAGCTGGGCCGGACCGCCCGCGGCATCCGGTCGATCGCGCACCGCTGCACCTGCGGCCTGCCCGATGTGGTCGAGACCGAGCCGCGGCTCGGTGACGGTACGCCGTTCCCGACGACGTACTACGTGACCTGCCCACGGCTCGCGTCCGCGATCGGGACGCTCGAGTCGTCCGGGCTGATGAAGGAGATGACCGACCGGCTGGCCGCGGACGAGGAGCTCGCCGCGCGCTACCGTGCGGCCCACGAGTCGTACCTCGCGCATCGCGAGTCGATCGAGCACGTCGAGGAGATCGACGGCATCACCGCGGGCGGCATGCCGACCCGGGTCAAGTGCCTGCACGTCCTGGTGGGTCACTCACTCGCGGCCGGCCCAGGCGTCAACCCGCTCGGCGACGAAGCCCTGGAGGCCCTTGAAGACTGGGGCCGCAAAGGCCCCTGTGTCTGAGCGGGTCGCGGCGGTGGATTGTGGAACCAACTCGATCCGCCTGCTGATCGCCGATCTCGTCGACGGCCGGCTGCATGAGGTCGATCGACGGATGACGATCGTGCGGCTGGGGCAGGGCGTGGATGCGACCGGCGCCTTCGCCCCGGAGGCTCTGGACCGGGTGTTCGCGGCCGCCGAGGATTTCGCGTCGGTCATTCGGTCCAACGGGGTCGGCCGGATCCGGTTCGTTGCCACCTCGGCTGCCCGCGACGTCAGCAATCGGGACGCGTTCTTCGCCGGCATCGAGGAGCGTCTCGGCGTCCGTCCGGAGATCATCTCCGGCGACGAAGAAGCCGAGCTCAGCTTCCGCGGCGCCACGACCGCGCTCGACGTCCCCGGGCCCTACCTGGTCACCGACATCGGCGGCGGCTCCACCGAACTCGTCCTCGGCGACGTTAACGGCGTGATCGCGGCCCAGTCCCTCGACCTCGGCTCCGTACGCCTGACCGAGCGCCACGTGACGACCGACCCGATTGCGCCGGCCGAGCTCGCGGCGATCACGAAGGACATCGACGCCCTGCTCGACGCGACGAGGGTCCCGCTCACCGAGGCCCGCGCGTTGATCGCCGTGGCCGGTACGGCAACCACGGTCGCAGCCGTCGCACTGAAGCTCCCGGAGTACGACCGTACGGCGGTGCACCACGCTCGCCTCACCACGGATCAACTCCGCGAAACCACGACCTGGCTGACCACCTCGACGCACGCCGCCCGCGCCGCAGTCCACTCCATCCACCCCGGCCGCGTAGACGTCATCGGCGCCGGCGCCTTGATCCTCCAGCGCCTGGCCGACCGCCTCCCGGTAACCACCCTCACCATCTCCGAACAAGACATCCTCGACGGCACAGCCCTCACCCTCGCCTAGCTCACCGCGTCCGCAAACGGAGGCGGGTCGCTGCGCTGTCAGTGGGCGCGGACGCCGTCCAGGGCGATGGCCAGGACTCGGTCGCGCTGCGCCTGGTCCACGAAGCCGGCGGCGGTGAGGCCGCTGACCATCCGGAGCAGATCGTCGAACGAGACGTCCTCGCGCGCCTCGCCGGCCGCCTGGGCGCGTTCGAACAGCGGGGTGCCGGCCGCGTACATCGCTGCGCGGGCCGTCTTGAAGCTGTCGGTCTCGCGGTTCAGTGACTCCCAGATCGCGCGCTTGGTCGCGGCGTACCCGACGAAGCGCTGCAGCCAGGTGGTAAGCGCCTCCCACGGCGGCAGGCCGGCCGCCTCGTCGGCGGCGACGCACAGCTCCTCGATCTCGCCGAAGTACACCGCACTCAGCAGGTCCTGACGGGTCGGGAAGTTCCGGTAGAGGGTGCCGATGCCGACGCCGGCCTGGCGCGCGATGTCCTCCAGCGACGCTCCGACGCCCTTGGCCGCGAACGCGTCCCGCGCGGCGCCGAGCAGCGCATCGAAGTTCCGTCGCGCGTCGGCCCGCTGCGGACGCCGTACGTCGACCTGCAACGCAGCCCGATTCTGCTCGCTCATCCGTTCACCTTAATCACCTTGGTACCGGAGGCACCCCTCCGCTATAGTGGAGGCACACCTCGACTTTACCAGGCCGGGGAGCTCTCGCGCCCGTGTTCCGGCGCGCTCACACCCTCTCGAAGGAACTTCTGCATGCCTGTCATCAGGTCTGGAAACCCACGGCTGACCCTGGCGGTACTCGCCACGGTGGTCGCCTCGTTCTCGATGTTGCAGTCGCTGGTGAGCCCGGCGCTGCCCGTCATCCAGCACGACCTGCACACCACCCCGGGCACGGTCACCTGGGTGTTCACCGCACTCCTGCTCTCGGTCTCGATCGCGACCCCGCTACTCGGTCGCGTCGGTGACCTGGCCGGCAAGGAGCGCACGCTCTTCATCGCCCTCGGCGCGCTCGCCGTCGGCTGCCTGATCGCGGCCCTGGCGCCCAACATCGGCGTACTGATCGCCGCCCGGGTCTTCCAGGGCGTCGGCGGTGCCGTCTTCCCGCTGGCGTTCGGGATCATCCGCGACGAGTTCCCGGCCGAACGCGTCCCGTCCGTGGTCGGCGTGGTCTCGGCGATCATCGCCGCCGGCGGCGGGCTCGGCATCGTCCTGGCCGGCCCGATCGTCGAGTGGCTCGGCTGGCGCTGGCTGTTCTGGATCCCGATGGCGGTGGTCACGATCTCGACGGCGCTGGTCCGCCGGTACGTTCCGGAGTCGCCGAACCGGGTCGCGGGCCGGATCGACTGGCTCGCCGCGGTGCTGCTGTCCGGCTGGCTGATCGCGCTGCTGCTGCCGTTGAGCTCCGGGCGCTCGTGGGGTTGGGCCTCGCTGCGTACGACGGGACTGTTCGGACTCGCCGTCGTACTGTTCGCCGGCTGGATCGTGGTCGAACTGCGCTCGCGGAACCCGCTGATCGACATGCGGATGATGCGGCGCCCCGCGGTCTGGACGACCAACCTGGTCGCGCTGCTGTTCGGTGCGGCGATGTTCGCGGTGTACGCGTTCGTGCCGCAGTTCCTGCAGATCCCGAAGGCCGCCGGCTTCGGCTTCGGCGCGAGCGTGACGCAGGCCGGACTGCTGATGCTGCCGATGCTCGTGACGATGGCCGTCACCGGTTCGCTGAGCGGACCGCTCGCGTCCCGGATCAGCGCGAAGAAGCAGGTGGTGTCGGGTTCGGCGCTGACGCTGGTCGGCGCGCTGCTGTTCGCCGGTTATCACGACCAGCAGTGGCAGATCGCGGTGTCGACGGCGTTGTTCGGCATCGGACTGGGCCTGGCGTACGCATCCATGACCAGCCTGATCGTGCAGAACGTCCCGCGCGAGCAGACCGGCGCGGCGACCGGGATGAACACCAACATCCGGACGATCGGCGGCTCGATCGGTACTGCGCTCGCCAGCTCGATCATCACCAGCCACGTGCAGTCCTCCGGCCTGCCTGCGGAATCCGGCTTCACCAGTACGTTCCTGCTGCTCTCGGCCTTCGCCGCCGCTGCTGTCGTACTGGCCCTCGCCATCCCGACCGCACGCCACACCCGCGCGACCGTCCTCGACCGCCCCGCCGAGGAAGAGCAGCTGGCCGCTTAAGGGCCTGTCTGGTGGTCCAGCGCCTACTGCGGGGCACTCGGCACGGCACCTCGCCGCACGGGTGCAAAGGCCACGATGCTCCGCATCGAGACCTTCGCCCCCGCGCACCGAGCTACCGCACCGAGCACCTCCTCGCTACGGCGCCGGACCACCAGACAGGCCCTAATCTATGGGGATGCAACTGCCGCATCCCTTGACCGGCGAGATGTTCGAGAGTCCTGTCCCGCCGGGGACCGGCTGGCCCGAGGACCCGGCGGCGCCGGATACTCCGGTGGCGCGGGGTCCGGACGACGTACGGCAGTTGGCGGCGGTCGACGACCTGCACGAGCTCGACGCGCGGGTGTCGGTCTGCCGGGCCTGCCCGCGGCTGGTGGAGTGGCGTGAGGACGTTGCCGTCGGCAAGCGCAAGTCGTTCGCCGGGCAGCCGTACTGGGGCCGGCCGATCCCGGGCTGGGGTGAAGCCGAGCCGGGGATCCTGATCGTCGGCCTCGCCCCGGCGGCGAACGGCGGGAACCGTACCGGCCGGGTCTTCACCGGCGACCGGTCCGGCGACTGGCTGTTCGCGAGCCTGCACCGGGTCGGCCTCGCCAATCAGGCGACGAGCGAACATGCCGGCGACGGCCTGCACCTGTTCGGCGCGCGGATGATCGCCGCCGTCCGCTGCGCCCCACCGGCCAACAAGCCGACCCCGATCGAGCGCGACACCTGCGCTCCCTGGTACCGCAGTGAGCTCGAGCTCGTGCTCCCCAGCACCCGAGCCATCGTCTGTCTCGGCAAGTACGGGTACGACACGCTGCTCGCCGCACTGATTGCCCTGGGCGCCGACGTACCGCGACCGCGGCCGAAGTTCGGGCACGGTGTCGAGTACCGGATCCCGACTCCGTACGGCGAGGTCAGCGTGCTCGGCTGCTTCCACCCCAGCCAGCAGAACACGTTCACCGGCAAGCTCACCGAAGAGATGACCGACGCCGTACTGACGCGTGCGAAGGAGTTGTCCACAGGTACGCAGAAGGGGAGTTGACCGTGCCCCCTGAGGTGTTGGAGGCTCTGCACTATGCATCCGGGGCGCGCTCATGAGTCGTGACAATCTGCCCGAGCAGTCCCGGGGCCGTCCGGCCGCGCAACGGCCCTCGGGCGGTGGCGTCGAGCGCGCGCAGCCGACGCAGGCGATGCCGGCGGCGCATCAGGCCGGGGCGCTCGGGTTCGTCCCCAGCCCGGACCGGTTCCACTGGTGGGCGGAGCTGTCCGGCGACGTCAAGACGTACGTCGAGGGCAAGGTAGGACCCGCCGTCGAGTGGTGGGCAGATCTGCATGAGCGCGAGCGCGATCGGCCGTACGCCGTGGTTCTCGGGCCGAACGGGCTGGCCGTGACCACCCCGAAGGTGAACCAGCGCGGCCAGCGGACGCAGAGCGTGCGCCTGGACAAGTTCGTACCGTCGAGCCTGAAACACGCCGTCGTCCAGCAGCAGGCGACCCGGCCGCGGTCGGGTCTGCGGTCGCTGATGGGGCGGGGGCGCGACGAGCAGCAGCCGACGGCCGCGCCACAGTTGGAGCTCTCGGAGTACATGCGCGGCGTCCTCGGCAACCTTCCGCTGGAGGCGCAGCAGCGGTTGCAGACGCCGTTCCTCGGGTCGCAGGCCGTCCAGCACTACCGGTCGTACTACTACGGCAACGACGAGGACCTCGACATGTGGCTGTACCTCGCGGGCGAGCGGACCGTCACGTTCGCGTCCGGCCACCGTTCGTTGCCCGCCGGTGCCGACCCGCAGCAGGCTTCCTGGCGACTGGTCTGTTATCAGGCGGACGTCGCTCGATGAGCGCCGGCCGGGACTTCCGGGACCTCGCTGGAGCCGATCCCTGGAAGTTGCTCGGCGTCGCGCGCGATGCGGACGCTGACGAGATCAGGCGCAGCTACCGGCGCCTGTCGCGCAGCCACCACACCGACGTCGGTGGCGACGCGGACCAGCAGGCCCGGATCAACCGCGCGTACGCAGTGTTGTCCGACCCTGGCCGGCGCGCCGACTACGCGCAGCTGCTGGATCGCCCGAAGCAGCAGCCCACGGCGAACCCGACGGACTTCGCGGAGCCGGACCCGGACGAGCCGCCCGCCGACCCGTTCGAGTGGTCCACCGGCCCGGCCCCGAGCCACACCCAGCCGTACGCACCACCGCGCCAGCCCGCCCCACCACCGCGCCAGCCGTACACCTCGCGGCGGGAACCGTACGTCGCCCCGCCGTACCAGGAGACGCCGTATCAGCAGACATCGCAGCAGGACCCGTTCGTAGCCCCGCCGTACCGCAGCCCGTACTCGGCGCGCTCGCAGAAGCGCGGCGTGAACGTCAAGGCGATCCTGGCGCTCCCGACCGTACTGCTCTGCATGCCGATCTCGATCATGCTCGCGGTCCAGGCGCTGCGAGCGATGCGCCGGAGCGGCGAACGCGGCAAGACCCTCGCCTGGATCGCACTGCTCCTCGACGCGCTCGTCCTCGCGTACTACTTCGGCGTCTTCAGGAACAGGTAGCGCACGGAGCGTGCCCGGGACGGGATTCGAACCCGTACACCCGCGAGGGTCAGGAGGTTTAAGCTCCCTGCGTCTGCCGTTCCGCCACCCGGGCTCCGGCCCCTGAGACTACTCGCTACTGGTACGTCTGCCGCGGGTACACGGCGTGGGCGCCGGCGACGCGGTCCAGGAACAGCTTGCCGTTGCAGTGGTCGATCTCGTGCTGCAGGGCCCGCGCCTCGAACGCGTCGGTGGTGATCGTGACGGTCTCGGTGGCGCCCGGCAGTACGCCGGTGACGGTCAGGCGGCTCGCGCGTTTGACGTCACCGGTGAAATCCGGGACCGACATGCAGCCCTCGCGCGCCTTCTCGTTGCGCGAGGATTCGACGACGACCGCGTTGCAGAGCACGAAGACGCCGTGGCAGGTACGGGTCTTCGGGTGACCGCTGACGTCCAGCGAGAACATCTGCGCCGCCACGCCGACCTGCGGCGCCGCGAGCCCGACGCAGCCGGGGGAGACGCGCATCGTCGCGACCAGGTCCGCCGCGAGCTGGATCGTCTCCGGGTCGAGCGGGTCCACAGGCGCACTCTCGGTCGCCAGCACCGGATGCGGCGCGCGGACGACCTCCAGTACTGCCCCCTCGACCTTCAGCTCGTCAGGCGACCAGCCCGTGATCACAGGTCGTCGCTCTCGGCCGGCCGTAACGTGACGCCGACTCCGAGCTCCTCGGCGGTGATCTCGAGCGCCCGGTTCAGCGTCTCCAGCTCGGCCGCCGGCGGCAGCTCCACCTCGGCGGTCAGCACGTACAGGCCGCCGCTCAGCCGGGTCGACAGGTCCGTGACGGTACCGCCGACGGCCGCGATCATCCGCGTCACCGCGGCCACGATCCCCGGCCGGTCCGCGCCGTGCACGCTGAGCATGTACGGCGCGCCGATCGGCGCGTGCTGGTGCTCAGGGCCCATCTTGCGGACGGTGATCACCAGCTCGCCGCGCAGCGGCTCGAGCGCCGCCTTCACCTCGTCGAACGGCCCGGCGCAGACGATCATCATCGCGAAATGGCCGCGCAGCAGCGTCATGGTCGAGTCCTCGAGGTTCACCCCGGTACCGGCCAGGGCCTCGGTGACGTCCGCGATGATTCCCGGGCGGTCCGGGCCGATGACGGTGACTGCGAGCTGACTCATGCCCGGCAACCTACCGCCGACCTAAGTACCCCATCGCACCGACTTCGGTATCCGGACAGCCGCGGACGCCCCGGAGATCGCTTACCCACCGCTACATTCGTGTCATGACCTCGTCCGCGCGCCGTCGCAGCACCCGCGACTGGATCGTGGACAGCATCGCGTTCGTGGTTGCGGTCCTGATCGCGTTGCTGGCCTACAGCGACGGCGAGCGCGACCCGGTCCCGCACCAGCTGCTCGCGGTCGACTTCTGGTCCGGGATCGCGTTGAGCCTGACCCTCTGGTTCCGCCGCCGCTGGCCGGTGCAGCTGGCGCTGATCGCGGCCGCGATCTCGGTGTACTCCGACGCCGCGGCCGGGCCGACGCTCGTGCTGATCATGACGGTCGCCGTCCACAAACCGTGGCGTACGTCGGTCTGGGTTTTCGCGGTGAACTTCCTCGCCACGGTCGCCTACCTGCAGGTGCGGCACAAGGCGGACTGGAAGACTCAGCTGATCATCGCCGTCATCCTGTACGCCGCGATGGCCGGCTGGGGACAGTACATCCGATCCCGCCGGCAGCTCCTGCAGACGTTGCGGGACCGCGCGGACCGGGCCGAGACGGTCGCGACGCTGCAGGCCGAGCAGGCGCAGCTCCGGGCGCGGGAGGAGATCGCCCGCGAGATGCACGACGTACTCGGCCATCGGCTGTCGCTGCTGAGCGTGCACGCCGGTGCGCTGGCGTACCGCCCGGATGCGTCCACGGCCGAGGTGGCCGGCGCTGCCGAGATCATCCGCGCCAGTGCTCATCAGGCGTTGCAGGACCTGCGCGAGGTGATCGGCGTACTGCGGGCGCCGGTCGGGGAGCTGCCGCAGCCGGCGTTCGCGGACCTGCCCGAGCTGGTGGAAGGTTCGCGCGCGGCCGGGATCCCGGTGCAGCTGATCCTCGATGCGGACGGCCCGATGCCGGAGCACGTCGGACGTACGGCGTACCGGATCGTCCAGGAAGGCCTGACGAACGCGGTCAAGCACGCACCGGGCGAACCGGTGACGATCAGCGTGACCGGTGCCCCGGGCAACGGATTGTCCGTCGAGCTCCGCAACCCGGCACCACACCGGCGGCTGGGCGACGGCCAAGGCCTGAAGGGCCTCACCGAACGCGCCGCCCTGGTGGAGGGCCGTCTCGACCACGGCCGCACCCCCGAAGGCGACTTCCGCCTGTATGCCTGGCTACCGTGGCCCGCATGACCATTCGGGTGCTCATTGTTGACGATGATCCGTTGTTGCGGGCTGGGTTGAAGTTGATGCTGGGTGGGGCCGATAACGTGCGTGTGGTGGGGGAGGCGGGGGACGGCTCGGGGATCCACGGGCTGATCGAGCGGCTCGCGCCGGACGTGATCTTGATGGACATCCGGATGCCCGGCACCGACGGCCTGACCGCGACAGAAGCGGTCCGCCGCCGTCCGGGTGCCCCCGAGGTGGTCATCCTCACCACGTTCGACGCCGACGAGCACGTCCTGCGCGCGCTCCGCGCCGGGGCGGCCGGCTTCATCCTCAAGGACACGCCGCCCGCGGAGATCGTCGAGTCCGTCCGCCGGATCGCGGCCGGCCAGCCGGTCCTCTCGCCGGCCGTGACCAAACGATTGATCACCCGCGTCGCCGACTCCGGCCAGGACTACCGCAAGTCCAAGGCAGCAGCCCGGCTCGCGGAGCTGAACGACCGCGAGCGCGAGATCGCGGTCGCGGTCGGGGAGGGCAAGTCGAACGCCGAGATCAGCGCGACGCTCTATCTCAGCGTCCCGACCGTGAAGACGCACGTCTCCCGCATCCTCACCAAGCTCGACCTGAACAACCGCGTCCAGATCGCCCTGCTCGTCCACGACGCCGGCCTGCTGCACGAACGCTGAAAAGAAGGCCGGGCCCCCGGCGAGTTGGAGGCCCGGCCGATCAGGTGGTGTCGCGGCCCTGGAGCTGTCCTACGACTGCGTGGCCCGGCGGAACTCGTCGTTCGGCGTCTGCAGGCTGCCGAGGCTGGTCACCTCGCGCCGGAAGAACAGCGCCAGCGTCCAGTCCAGGATCACGCGGGCCTTCCGGTTCAGGGTAGGCACGCGGGACACGTGGTACGTCCGGTGCAGGAACCAGGCCAGCCAGCCCTTCACCTTCACGCCGTACAGCTGGGCGACGCCCTTGTGCAGGCCGAGGCTCGCGACCGAGCCAACGTACTTGTGCTTGTAGTCCTGTGGCGGCTGACCGTCGATCACCCGGAGGATGTTCGCGGCGAGTTGGTGGGCCTGCCGGACGGCGTGCTGCGCGTTCGGGGCGCAGTAGGCACCGGTCTCGCTGGTCAGGTCCGGTACG
>DASSDE010000667.1:0-3131 GCA_035697365.1 Kribbella sp.
CGGCCGTGGTGGAAGTACTCGTCCAACTGCTCCGCGACCGCGGGCAGCACCGAGTCGTCACGATCGCCGAACCTCGCCTCGTCCGGGCGATAGAGCTGGCGATCCATGTACAGCCCGGTGAGCTCACCCGACTCGGTGCCCACGAGCGTGAGCGGACCGAGCGGGCTGTCGATCACCGCGTACGTCACCGAGTGGACTCCCACTGCGCACGGTCGATCCGGTAGAGCACGTGCCGACGCAGCCGATGCCCGTCCTCGATCCGCGGGTGGTCGAAGTCGCCGGGCTCGTCGTGCACCATGCCGATCCGCTGCATCACCCGCCGCGAGGGAAGGTTCGTGGTCGTGGTGAACGACACCACCCCGTCGAGCCCGGCCGGGCCGAAGCCGTGCGCCAGCGACGCCCGGGCCGCCTCGGTGGCATAACCGTTGCCCCAGGCCCCCTTCGCCAGCCGCCAGCCGATCTCCACGGCCGGCAGGAAGTGCGCCTCGAAACTCGGCACCGACAACCCGGTGAAGCCGATGAACTCGCCGGTGTCGCGCACCTCGAGGGCCCACAGCCCCCAGCCGCGCTCCTCGATGGCGGTCGTGTTCCGGTCGATCAGGCCGTCGCTCTGCTCGCGGGTCTGCAGGGCCGGAAAGTGTTCCATCACCGCCGGATCCGCGTTCATCGCCGCGAACGGCTCGCGGTCGGAGTCCCGCCAGTTCCGGAGCAGCAGGCGGTCGGTGGTCAACTCGGTCATCGTCACTCCACAGGGATCTTGTTGATCGCATGGTCACCGGTGGCCCACAGGTACTGCACTGCGTACGCACGCCAAGGCCGCCACGCCCAGGCGTGGCTCGTCAATGGTTTGGGGGCCTCGGGCAAGCCTAGATCACGCGCGGCGTAGCGGATACCGAGATCGCTGGCCACAAAGGCGTCCGGGTCGCCGAGCGCGCGCATCGCGATCGACTCGACCGTCCACGGACCGATTCCCGGCAGCGCAGACAACTGCTCCCGCGCGCGATCCCAGTCCGCGCCCGCGCCCAGGTCGATCTCGCCGTTCGCGAGAGTACCGATCAAGGTGGTGAGCGTCGTACGGCGAGACTTGGGAAACGCCAACGTGTCCGGATCGAGCCCCGCGAGCGCCTGCATCGTCGGGAACAGATGCGTGAGTCCGCCGGCCGGGTCCTCGATCGGCTCGCCATGTTGCAGGACGAGTCGATGCGCGTGGGTCCGGGCCGCCGCCGTCGACACCTGCTGCCCAAGGACCGCCCGTACTGCGAACTCCTCACCGTCGACCGTGTGCGGGACGCGGCGGCCGGGTGCCTTCGCGATCAGCGGCGCGAGGACGGGGTCGTTGCTGAGCAGGTCGTCGACCGCGACCGGGTCCGCGTCGAGGTCGAGCATCCGGCGGCAGCGGCTGATCGCGATCGCCAGGTCGCGCTGATCGGTGAGCGAGAGCTGGCAGGCGATGTGGTCAGGCATCGGCCGGAGCGCGACGACACCGTGGCCGTGCGGGAGCCGGAGCGTACGGCGGTAGTGGCCGTCCCGCCATTCCTCTACTCCCGGTACGCCGGTTGCGATCAGGTGCCCGAACAGGTTGTCCGGCGTCAGCGGCGCGCGGAACGGCAGCCGGAGCGAGATCGTGCCAGGCGTCGCCGACGACGTCCCCTTGCGAGCTCGCCGGCGCAGCTCGGTCGGGGCGAGCGCGAACACCTCCTGCACGGTCTCGTTGAACGTCCGGACGCTGGCGAAGCCCGCGGCGAACGCGACGTCGGCCATCTGCAGGTCGCTCGTCTCGATCAGCAGCCGCGCGGTCTGGGCGCGCTGGGCACGAGCGAGGGCGAGCGGACCGGCGCCGAGCTCGGCCTGCAACTGGCGCTGGACCTGACGGACGCTGTACCCGAGCTGGGCGGCGAGTCCCGGTACGCCGTCCCGATCGACGACACCGTCCGCGATCAGGCGCATCGCCCGCGCGACCAGGTCGGCACGGTCGTTCCACTCCGGGGACCCCGGGCTGGCGTCCGGCCGACAGCGCTTGCAAGCGCGGAATCCGGCCTGCTGCGCGGCCGCCGCGCTCGGGTAGAACCGCATGTTCTCGACCTTCGGCGGCACCACCGGACAGCTTGGCCGGCAGTAGATCCTCGTGGTCAGTACGGCCGTGAAGAACCAGCCGTCGAACCGTGCGTCCTTCGACTGCACCGCCCGGACGCATCGCTCCCTGCACTCGTACACGCCCTCCAGCATCCCTGCCGGCACCGACAGTCGCTAGCGGTTTTACGACATGGAGGTACGCCACGAGCGGACGCGGCCGCGGTGAGTTGGCGGCTTTGCGACGGCAGGATCCGGTGGCGGATTCTCGCCAGCTTCAGCGGCCGCGGGCCGGTGAACTTGAAACATGAACGAACTGGATGGCAAGAAGGCACTGGTGACCGGCGGCAGCCGCGGGATCGGCGCGGCGACCGCCGTCGCCCTGGCGGAGCGCGGCGCGGACGTCGCGATCACGTACAACTCCTCCGCGGACGCGGCACAGAAGGTCGTGAAGGAGATCGAGGCGCTGGGGCGGCGCGGGTACGCGTTCCCGGTCGACGCGGGTGCCGCGGTGGCGGCCGCGGACGGCGTACGGCGGGCCGCGGATTCCCTTGGTGGGTTGGACATCCTGGTCAACAACGCGGGCGTCGGGGCGATTGCGCCGATCGGCGACCTGTCGCTCGAGGACGTCGACCGGGTCCTCGGCGTGAACGTCCGCGGCGTGTACGCGACCACGCAGGCGGCCGTACCGCTGCTGTCCGACGGTGCGCGACTGATCCACCTCGGCAGCTGCGCCGCCGGCCGCGTGACCTCCCCCGGCATGACGTTGTACGCGATGAGCAAGTCCGCACTCGTCGGCTTCAGCAAGGCGCTGGCCCGTGAACTCGGCGCCCGCGGCATCACCTCCAACGTTGTCCAGCCCGGCCCCACCGACACCGACATGAACCCGTCCGACGGCCCCTTCGCGGAGCCCCAACTCGCCGACCTCGCCGTACGCCGCTTCGGCGCCCCAACCGAGGTCGCCGCCGCCATCACCTACCTGGCCGGCCCGCAAGCCGCCTACATCACCGGCACCGAACTAACCATCGACGGCGGCCACACCGCCTGATCCGTACCGAGCA
>DASSDE010000668.1:0-2682 GCA_035697365.1 Kribbella sp.
CGATCAGCTGACCGCGGTCGTGACGGTCGCCGACAACGGCGGCTCGTCCGGGCGGCTGCGCCGCGAGCTCGGCGTCCTGCCGCCGGGTGACCTGCGGATGGCGCTGGCCGCGCTCTGCCGCGACGACGAGTGGGGCCGGACATGGGCCGACGTCCTGCAGCATCGCTTCCGCAGCAACGGTGAGCTGCACGACCACGCAGTCGGCAACCTGCTGATCGTGGCGTTGTGGGAGCTGCTCGGTGAGGCGGTCGACGGCCTCGACTGGGTCGCCCGGCTGCTCGGCGCGCAGGGCAGGGTGCTGCCGATGTCGGCCGTACCGCTGGACATCACCGCACGGGTGCTGGGGCTGGATCCCGCGCATCCGGAGGCGATCGCCGAGATCCGCGGCCAGGCAGAGGTCGCGTCGACCGACGGTCATGTGGTCGACGTCGCGCTCGACCCGGCCGATCCACCCGCATGTCCGGAGGCGCTGATTGCGGTCGCGGAGGCGGACTGGGTCGTCGTGGGCCCGGGCTCGTGGTTCACGTCCGTCATCCCGAACCTGCTGGTTCCCGAGCTGTGCCGCGGTCTCGAGCAGACCAGCGCCCGCCGCTTGCTGACGCTGAACCTGGGGGAGCAGAAGGGCGAGACCGACGGGTTCTCGCCCGAGACGCACCTCGAGGTGCTGGCCGGCCACGCGCCGGACCTGCGGATCGACGTCGTCCTCGCCGACGCCGGCCACGTGCCCGACCCCGAGTCCCTGCGCCTGACCGCGCAGTCCCTCGGGGCCGAGCTCGTGATCGCCGACATCGCCGACGACGACCGCGACCTGCATCACGCCCCCGACAAACTCGCCAAGGTCTACCGGGAGATCTTCAGCTAATCGAAGTCGGTGTCGATGTTCTTCTGTGCCGTGTAGATCTGACGGCCGTGGGCGTCGTAGCCGCGGACGCGGACGGGCTTGAGGTTGCTGTTGCCGCCGGTGAGGCCCCAGATGTAGAACCCGTTCGAGATCAGCGCGCGGGTCGGGCCTTGCGTCGGGAGGTCCACGACGAGCTGCGCGACACCGTCCGGCACCATGAGGAACTCGAACGCGTCCCGGAACTTCCCGTTCGCCTGGACGGTCCCACGGGTGTAGTCGTACGGACCCTTCGCCGTCGCCGCCAGCAGGTGGCACCACGCGAAGACCTTCCGATCCGGCGAGATCAGTACGGCGGTGAGCTTGTCGCCCGTACCGGTCTTCAGCGCCACCTTCCAGTTCTTGGTGACCGGGCCGGCGTCGGTGTCCCGCTGATCGTGACCGGATCCTTGCCGGTAGATGTCGTCCACGCCGCGACAGCGGGTTGTGACCTGCTCGTCGGTCAACGGGCTCACCGGCGGTGCAGGAGCCAACGCCTTGCCGGTCAGGGGATCCTTCGTCATCACGGCATCCGGTGTGACCGGGGTGGCGATCTTGAGCGTGACGTTCGACGGGACGGGCGGTTGCACGGGTGTGGTCGGGATCGGTGGGATCGTCACGTCGTAGGTCTTGTGGCCGGCGGCGTCGTACCCACGGATGCGGTGGACCCTGACGGTCCGCGTAGCCGGGCCGAGGCTGTAGAAGCCGTCCTCGCCGACCACCGCCTGCTGCGGATCGGACTTGCCCTCGAAGTCCACCAGGACCTCGCGGACGTCCGACGGGACCCGTGGCACGTTCAGGTCGGCCTCGGAAGGAGCCTGCCCGGTGATCGCCTTGGTCTGGAACCGTCCGTACGACTGTGCCTTGCTCGGGCCGATCAGCGTGCAGGTGCTCGCGATCGAGTTGTCCGGTGACAAGAAGGTTGCTTGCGCAGCGACGCCGGCGCCGGTCTTCACCACGACCTTCCAGTTGTTGTCGAGCGGTCCGGCCTTGTCGAACGTGTTGGAGCCGTGCTCGTGCTCGGAGTCGCGGTACTCTTGATCGGCGCGCTTGCACTGGTCGCGCAGGCTGTTGTCGCTCAGCTGACTGACTGGGGGCGGCGGCTGGACGAGGTGGCCCGTCTCGTCGTCGACGATGCGTCCGGTCCGTACGTCCACCGTGATCGTCCGGCCTGTCGTCGGCTTACCGACCGGGCCGTCGCCGGCGGTGCGGTTCGCGGACCAGGTGGCGACGCCGGTGATGATGATGCCGGTGGTGAGCACAGCTGTGGACACGGTCGCGATTCGCGTTCTCCTGACGGAACGCCGGGCCCGGATCAGGAGGTCGTCGACGTCCGTGGTCGGCGGATGTTCGCTGTCGTCGGCCGCGGCGGCCAGCAAACGTTCGATGTCGGTTGTCATGAGGCGCTCCTTTCGCTCTGGTCGAGGAGTTCGCGGAGGCGGGCGAGGCCGCGGGAGGTCTGGCTCTTCACACCACCGGTACCGATGCCGAGGATGTCGGCGGTCTGCTCGAGGCTGAGGTCGGCGTAGTGCCGCAGGACGACGCAGGCGCGTTGGCTCGGCGGCAACGCGGCAAGCGCCTGCACCACCAGCAGCCGGTCGTCCACGACCCGACCCGGATCGGCCTGCGTCGGCACAGGTTCGTCTGCCTCGACGAGCCGCTCGCGGCGCCACGGCCGGCGCGACTGATCGAGCACCGCGGTGACCAGACACTGGTGTGCATAGCTGTTCAGCCCGCGCTCGCGGTTGATCCGATGCCACCGCCGGTACACCTTCACCAGCGCGTCCTGAGCCGCGTCCTCGGCG
>DASSDE010000669.1:0-2121 GCA_035697365.1 Kribbella sp.
CGGCGGATCCGGTCCATCACCCGGACCAGATCGATCAGCCGGGCTCCTGGCACGTCGTACGAGCCGTGCAGGATCTCCACGCCGTACGCCGGCCGTGGCTCCCGCGCCACCTGCGCGGCAACCACCCGCAGCAGATCCGGCTCACCGTCGTCACCGACGAGCCAGGCGACGCTCCGGCCCGCCTCGGCCGCGGACGACAACCAGCCCCAGTGCTCAGCGACGTCACCCTCGACCTGCGTCACCGCAAGCCCCGACCCAACCACAGCCTGTACGTCACTGCGCAGCACCCGCCCGTCGCCACCCGCCGAGCCGCCACTGGACGGGGCAGCACCGGTCGAGGCAGCACCCGCCGACGCGGCGCCGGGCGTGGGCGCGCCCGCCGCGGCGATCTCGTCGGCGTCGGTGAGGGACTGCCAGGCCGCGCGGGTGAGCAGCCCCGGGGCGACCCGAGGGCTGGTCAGGAGGATTGTGATCCGGCCGGACTCCCCCGCACCGGCGGGCTCGCGGACGTCAGTCACCGGCTCGGGCTCAGCCCTGGCCCTGCTGCTGCTTGGCGGCGTCCTCAGCGGCCTTGCGCTGGGCCGCGGTCTGGGCGGACTCCTTCGACAGCGACCCGGAGATCGTGTTGTCGAGGGAGCCGTCGTTCCACTTGCCGAAGCGCGGCGCGATCGTGACGTCGATGCCCTTCGCAGCGTCGCGGAGCGCCATCGAACCCTGCTGCAGCTTGGACTGGTTCCGCAGGTCGTTGATCCCGCCGCCGGCCAGCTTCAGCGCGATCACCTGCGCGTTGCCGACCGCGTTCAGAAAGTCGCGGGTGTCTTCCTCGCCCTGGAACTTCGCGTAGGTCGCCTGGTCGTCGCCGACCGCGCTCAGCGCCGACTGGGCAGTCTCGGCCGGGGTGATCGTGATCGACTTCTGCTTCGCCACCTCGGCGACCAGCGCGTTGGTGACCAGGGTGGTCAGCGTCGCGTTGGCGTTGAAATTCTGACCGAGTGCCGTGGTGACCGCCCGCGAGGTGCTGTCCACGTCGCTGATGCTGATCTCCGTGTTGCCGACCACGGCCGCCGCACCCGGGTGGGTCCCCGCTGCACAACCGCCGGTCAGCAGCACCGTCGCCGCCACCACACCGAGAGCCCGAAGCCGTGTGCTCACCGAATCTCCTCGTCAGTTCTTGTCAGTTTCACGCGGGCACCACGATAGGTTCGGCGATCACGTCGTCGATCAACCGGGTGCACCATTGCAGCAGCTCCTGGTCGCGGAGCGGCTGACCGCCGACCGGCCTGGTGGCAGGTCGCGGCACCAGAATGGTATGCAGTTGCGGCTTCACCAGACTCTTCGGGTACAGCCTGTTGAGTCGCAGCACCTTCGAATCGGGCAGCTCGACCGGACCGAACCTGATCATGTTCCCCTGCAGCGTGACGTCGTGCAGCCCCGCCCGGCGGGCGTGGTTGCGGAACTTCGCCACCTCGATGAGGTTCAGCACGGCCTGCGGGATGTCGCCGTACCGGTCGTGCAGCTCCTCCACCAGCTCCGCAATGCCTTCGTCGTCGCGCACCGCCGCGAGCCGCTGGTACATCTCCAGGCGCAGTCGTTGCGACGGGACGTAGTCGTGCGGCAGATGCGCGTCGATCGGCAGCTCGATCTTGACCTCGGGCTCCTCGGCCTGGGTGTCGCCGCGGTACTCCGCGACCGCCTCGCCGACCAGCCGCACGTACAGATCGAAGCCGACGTCCGCGATGTGCCCGGACTGCTCGCCGCCGAGCAGGTTGCCGGCGCCGCGGATCTCCAGGTCCTTCATCGCGACCGCCATGCCGCCGCCCAGATCGGCGTGCTGCGCGATCGTGGCCAGCCGGTCGTGCGCGGTCTCGGTGAGCGGCTTCTCCGGCGGGTAGAAGAAGTACGCGTACGCCCGCTCGCGACCACGGCCCACGCGGCCGCGGAGCTGGTGCAGCTGGGACAGACCGAGCAGGTCGGAACGCTCGATGATCATCGTGTTCGCGTTCGAGATGTCGATCCCGGACTCGACGATCGTCGTACACACGATCACGTCGGACTGCTTCTCCCAGAAGCCCTGGATGACCTGCTCCAGGGTGTGCTCGTTCATCTGGCCGTGCGCGACCG
>DASSDE010000670.1:0-5556 GCA_035697365.1 Kribbella sp.
GTCCCGGTTGTGATCGGCTTCCTGCTCGCACAGCGACACTTCGTCGCCGGCGTAACCGCCGGTGCGGTCAAATAGGGGCATGTACTTCGAGGACTATCAGCCGGGTGCTCCCGTGGAGCACCCGGCCACGATCACCGTCGACCAGACCGCCGTCATCGAGTTCGCCGAGCAGTTCGATCCGCAGTACTTCCACGTAGATCCGGAAGCCGCCGCGGACGGCCCGTTCAACGGCCTGATCGCCAGCGGCTGGCACACCGCGGGCCTGATGATGCGGCTCTACGCCGACCAGTACCTGTCCAAGGAAGCAAGCCTGGGCGGCCCCGGCGTCGACGAACTCCGCTGGCCCGCGCCCGTACGTCCGGGCGATGTACTGCGACTCCGTACCGAGGTGCTCGAGGCCCGTCCCAGCCGATCGAAGCCGGACCGCGGCCTGATCCGCACCCGCACAGAGCTGCTCAACCAGCACGACGCCATCGTGTTCTCCTGCGAAGTACTGAACTTCCTCGCCGTCCGCCCCTGAACGACTATCTGTTGTACTCGCCCTCGATCGTCGCCGAGCTGGTCCAGGTGGCGGAGCGTTCGGAGATCTCCGTGGTCGTCGGCGGTGTGCAGGTGAGGCGAAAACCCGTGAGGGTCATCGGTTCGCAGTCCTCGAGGCTGTAGCTGTAATGCCCGACGATCGCCTGGTGGATCTTCGGGTCAGCGAAGATTCCGGCGAGCAGGGGCCGGAGTTCGGCGTTGGTCGCCGCGATCGCCAGAGCGTTGCCTTTGGCACGATCGAACGGGCCGGGAGTCGAAGTACGGACGGAGAAGATGCCGAGCCGACTCGGATGCTGGGCCGACTTCCGGAACGTCACCACGGCGGTTTTGCCTTTGCTGCACAGCGTTCCGTCTGCTGCCTCGGCCTGGCACACATAACCGTTGGCTTCGACGTGGCTGCGAAACGCCGGCAGCGTCATCGTGTAGAAGCAGCCGTAGCAGTATGTCCCGTCCGGGGGCGGCGTCGCCGAGGCGGTTGCCGATGGTTTGCTTTTCTCTGCTCGCTCGGCGGCCGCTCGGTGGTTCTCGGAGATCGTCTGCACGCCGACGATGACGAGACCGCTCAGTACGAACGCGATCACCACCCCGAGCACGATCCAGCCGGCGCGGGACCGGCGCGGAGTGGGCTGCTGGTTGCTCACTGCCACAAGATAGTGACGCGACGGTTCAGCTGAAGAGTTTTTCGCCCCAGTACGAGCCTGGGGTTACGCCGGGTGGGCAGGCGAAGATGCCGGAGCCGACGTGGTGGATGTACTCGTTCATCGTGTCGTTCTTGGCCAGGTGGTTCTGGATGGGGATGAACTGTTTGCGGGGGTCGCGTTGGTAGGCGAGGAAGAACAGGCCGGCTTCCAGGCGACCGAGGCCGTCGGAACCGTCGACGAAGTTGTAGCCGCGGCGGAGGAGTTCGGCGCCGTTGTTGAACTGCGGGTGCGCGAGCCGGACGTGCGAGTCGGTCGGTACCTTGAACTCGCCGTCGGCGGTCTTGGCGGCGAAGTCGATCGCGTCGAACTCGTCGGCCTTGCCCAGCGGCGCGCCGGTGCCCTTGCCGCGGCCGATGATCTGCTCCTGCTCGCCGAGCGACGTACGGTCCCAGATCTCGATGTTCATCCGGATCCGCCGCGACACCAGGTACGAGCCGCCGACCATCCAGTCCGGGCCGTCCTCGGGCTGCACCCACAGCTGTTGCTCGAGCTTGTCGGCGTCCTCGAGCTTGAGGTTGTTCGTGCCGTCCTTGAAGCCGAACAGGTTCCGCGGGGTGGCCTGTGTGCGGGACGTGGATGACGTACGTCCGAAGCCGAGCTGTGAGTACCGTACGGCGACCCGCCCGAAGCCGATCCGTGCGAGGTTGCGGATCGCGTGCACCGCGACCTGCGGGTCGTCCGAGCAGGCCTGTACGGCGATGTCACCGTACGACCGTTGGGGGTCGAGGTCGTCGCCGATGAAGTGCGGGAGGTCGACCAGTGCCTGAGGGCGTTTCGCGGCCAGACCGAACCGCTTGTCGAACAGCGACGGCCCGAAGCCGACGGTGATCGTCAGGCGGGCCGGCGGCAGGCCGACCGCCTCGCCGGTGTCCTCCGGCGGTGCCTCGTCCGGCCCGTTCACCGCGCCGTACTGACCGATGTCGCGACCGGCGGTGAGCAGCGCGGCCGCCGCCGTCCACTCCTTCAGCAGCGCGACCAGCTCGTCCCGCTTGGTCGTCGTCACGTCGAACGCCGCAAAGTGCAACCGATCCTGCACAGGCGTGGTAATCCCAGCCTGCCGCGCCCCATGGAACTCCACCGGCCCGTTGTTGTCCGCTGCCTGCGACGGTTCGCTGGCCAGCGCCGAGTGCGCCGCGTACCCCGCGACGCCGGTGGCGACGGCGGCGCCCGCGGCTCCGAAGAGCCCGCGGCGAGAGATTCCCTTGCGGTCGGTCATTTCTTCGCAAGCACCCCCGCGACTTTGCTGACTGGTTCGGCAAGGCCGTCTACTACTGTGCCGAGGGCCTTCTTCTCTGGTTCGGTGGCGGTGTAGGGCTTGAAGCCGTCGCCGACGCGGTACTTGTCCAGGGCAGCGAAGACCGCCTTGAACTGCGCGTCCAGTTGCGTGACGAGCGCCGCGTCGCGGGCCTGGAGTGCCGGGCGGAGCGCCTGGATCGCGGCCTGCGAGCCCTCGACGTTCGCCTGGAAGTCCCACAGGTCGGTGTGCGAGTACCGGTCCTCTTCGCCGGTGACCTTGCCGGTCGCGACCTCGTCGAGCAGTTCCTTCGCGCCGTTCGCGAGCTGCAGCGGCGTGAGCTTCACGACCTTCGCCTTCGCGACGACCGTCTTCACGTCGGTGAGCAGCTGGTCGGCGTACTTCTCCATGCCCTTGGTGGTGTTGGACACCCAGAGCGCCTGCTCGATCCGGTGGTACCCGGTCCACTCGGTGCCCGGCTCGACGTCGTTCACCCGGGCGTCGATCTTCGGGTCGAGGTCGCCGAACGACTCCGCGACCGGTTCGATCCGCTCCCAGTACGTCCGCGAGACCGGGAACAGCGCCTTCGCCTTCGCGACGTCGCCGGCCTTCACCGCGGTGACGAACTCGGTGGTCTTCTGCTCCAGCGCGACCGCCTGCGAGTTCACGTACCGCTGGTAGCTCTCGGTCGCCTGCTTGAGCGCGGTGTCCGTGTCGACCTGCGCGGGCGCGTCGCCGGTGACGGTGAGATCGCCGCGGATCCCGTCGCCGACCATGCCCGGCTTGCAGACCGCCTGGTACTTGCCGGTCGGCAGCTCGACGATCAGGTCCCGCTTCAGGCCGGGACCGATGTTCTCGACCTCGCCCATCACGCGGTCGCCGTCGGCGTACACGTAGAACTCGGTGACCTTGCTGCCACCGTTGGACACCGAGAACGTGCTGGTGCCCGCCTTCACGTCGCGACGGCTCAGGTCACAGCCGGAGTCGGACGCCTTCACCGACACGGGGCCGGTGCCGTCGTCCTTCGCCGCGGGGGTGTCCTTCGCGCACGCGGTGAGCGTGGCGAGGCCGGCGACGACAGCTAGTACGGAGGCCTTACGAGCCAGGGACGCGGACATGGTTCTCCTGAGCGGAAACGGGACGAGGGGTGTGGATCAGACCGCTTCGCCGGCGGGCTTGCCGGCAGGTACGGCGGGCGGCGCGGAGCTCTTCACCGGGCGGAAGTACAAGAACAGCACCGGGACGAGGTAGACGAGCCACGCGGTCGCCTCCAGCACCGACGGCGCCGGGTTGAAGTTGAAGATGCCCTTCAGCAGCACGCCGTACCAGCTGTCCGGCGGGACGACGTGCGAGATGTCGAAGGCGAGCGTGTGCAGACCGGGCAGGATGTTCGCCTCCTGCAGATCGTGGAAGCCGTACGCGAAGATGCCGGCCGCGACCAGGATCAGCACCGCGCCGGTCCACTTGAAGAACACCGCGAGGTTGATCTTCACCGCGCCCTTGTAGATCGCGATGCCGAGCAGCACCGCGGTGCCGAGGCCGAGCAGGACGCCGATGAACGGTACGGCGGTGGTCGCGGTGGCGGCCGACGCGTACACGATGAACGCGGTCTCGATGCTCTCCCGGAAGACCGCGAGGAAGGCCAGGATCACCACCGCGCGGGAACCGACCTCGAGGGCCTGGGTCATCCGCTCGCGCAGCTCCTTGGCGATGCTGCGGGACGCCTTGCGCATCCAGAAGATCATCCAGGTGACGAAGCCGACCGCGAGGATCGACATCACGCCGCCGACGGTCTCCTGGGTGCTGAACGACTTCGCGGTCAGCGCCGTCACGAACTGCAGCAGGCCCCAGGCTGCGGCCGCCACGGCGAGCGCGGAGGCGACACCGATCCAGACCAGTTTGAGCCGGTCCCGGTGCCCGGACTTGACCAGGAACGTCGCCAGGATGCTGACCACCAGCGACGCCTCGAGGCCTTCGCGGAGTCCGATCAGATAGTTCGCGAGCATGGCGGGAACACTTTCAGCTTCTTAGGTACGGCTAACCTTGATGAGGTTAGCCTAAGAAGTCCCATTCGCCTACGGTGACGTACGCCGCACTGTGCCCGGGCCCCTCGCCCAGCCGGGATTCGATCAGCCGCAGGCTGCCGGCGGTCCACACCGGGCCCTCGTAGGTGTCGAAGATCCGTACCCACTTGGTGACGTCGAGTTGCCGGCGCAGCCGCGCCAGTGTCACGTGCGGCGTGAACTTCCGGCCCTCGACCGTGACCCCGGCCCGGCTCGCCGCCGAACGGGTCGTCATCGACAGGTGCTGCAGCGACTCGGTGTCGTCGCGAACGCCGGCGTACAGCACCCGCGCATCCGGTACGCCGGGGAACGCGCCGGCGCCCGCGACCTGCAGTTCGAACGGCTTCTGCCGCTCGGCGGCCCGCTCCAGCCGCTCCTCGAGCTCTTCGGTCTTCCAGTCCGGTACATCTCCGAGAAACGCCAGCGTGATGTGCCAGTGATCGTCCGCCGCCCACCGGATGTCGTCGTCCGGATGCTCCCGGCGCGGCTCGACGAACGCCCCCAAATCCTCCACAACCTCAACAGGTGGCACCACCGCCACAAACAATCGCATCCGAAAAGCCTAGCGGTGATGGAAACTGCTTTTGTGTCTGAGCTGAAGCTGCCGTCGCCGTGTGTGGTTGTGCTGGTGGGTCCCGGGGCGTCGGGGAAGTCGTCGTGGGCGGCTGCGCATTTCGCGCCTGAGCTGATCGTTTCGAGTGATCGGTTGCGGGCGTTGGTGGGGGCTGGCGAGGACGACATTGCGGCCAGTGCGGACGCGTTCGCTTTGCTGGAAGAGGTGGTGCGGCAACGGTTCGGGCGGCGGCTGACGACAGTCATCGACACTCTGGGGCTGGACCGGGAGCGGCGAGTGCGCTGGCTGGCGGCTGCGCGGGAGGCGGGGATGGCCTGTGTGGCCGTGGCGTTCGACACTCCGGCCGAGGAGTGCCGGCGGCGCAATCGGGAGCGTACGGCGAAGCGCATCCCGGCCGACGTACTGACGTCGCAGTTGCGGTCCTGGCGGATCGCGAAGACCGAG